>JAAYRK010000040.1 GCA_012518815.1 Candidatus Epulonipiscium sp.
CAAGATATGTAATTGATATGACTGAAGGAAATGAAGTATCTCTTATGATAAAATTTTCATTGCCAATGCTAATTGGTAATGTATTTCAACAATTATATAATATGGTTGACTCAATCATAGTAGGGAAGTTTGTTAATGCTAATGCATTAGCTTCAATTGGTGTTACGTCGTCTATAGGGTTTTTATTTTTTTCTGTATGTTTAGGTTTGTCCGTGGGAGTTGGGATCGTCATTTCCCAATATTTTGGTGCAAGAGAAGATAAAAATGTAAAGATTGCTATTGCAAATTCAATTTATGTTATAGGAATAACTTCAATTGTTATTAGTATTCTAGCTTTTGTTCTAGCTAGACCAATTTTGGAATTAATGAAAACGCCTGCAGTAATTTTAGATGATGCAGTAGTGTACTTAAAAATTATATCAGCAGGGACTCTGGCTGTAGGGGCATACAATGCTATATCCTGTATACTTAGAGCTTTAGGTGATTCTAGGACACCACTTTTTTTCTTAATTGTTGCATCTATAATTAATGTAGTATTAGACTTGATTTTTGTACTTAATTTTGGCTGGGGAGTAGCTGGAGCTGCTATTGCCACAGTTATTTCCCAAGCAGTTGCTGCATTAGGTTGTGTTGTTTTTGCAGTAAGAACTGAATACTATTTTAGATTGAACAAGGAAGATTTAAAGGTTAATTGGGATATTATTAAGGAATGTATTAAAGTTGGAATACCTGTATCTATACAAAACTCTACTATTGCTGTTTCACTGATAGCTCTTCAAAACATTGTAAATAGATTTGGAGAGGTTGCTGTTGCTTCTTATACAACTGTTTCGAGAATAGAACAATTAATACAACAGCCCTTTAATTCATTAGGAGCAGCCATGTCTACTTATGCAGCACAAAATATGGGGGCTAATAAGATAGAACGTATCAAAAAGGGATATCACAAAACAATTATCATAATAGTTATATTTTCTTTAGCAGCATTTTTAGGAGCTCAGTTTGGTGGGGCTACTATTATGAGGTTATTTGTTAATGAAGAAGATGTAATTGCTCTTGGGGCAAAGGGAATTAGAATTACTAGTTATGCATATTTTTTCCTTGGTATGATATATATAACAAGAGGCTTGTTAAATGGTGCAGGAGATACTGTTTATGCTATGATTAATGGTTTTGTAGAGGTTATTGGAAGAGTAGGTTTTTCAAGTATTTTATACATTTTACCGGTTTTTGGTGTTATGAGTATATGGATTACTACTGGCTTAACATGGTTTATTACTGCAATGGCAAGTATAGTGAGATATAAACAAGGAAAGTGGAAAACAAAATCAATCGTAAAGCAGTAAATTATTAAAAACCCTATATGATATAGGGTTTTTTGTGATTAAATACTTAAGGCAAATTCATTTCTTTTATTTAATATTTTTAAAATAGTGATTTATTTTATATTAATAATATGCTATATTAATTAAGCAAAAAATATTTATATGTAAAAGGGGAAGTTTTATGAGAGTATTTAATAAGAATATTCAAGATAAGGATTATGTTTTAAGAAAATGATATTAGAGGAGAATCAAAAGTGAATATTCTAATAAGAAACGAAAAGAAAGAAGACTTTAGAAAAGTAGAGGAGCTAACCAGAGAGGCATTTTGGAACTTATATGTACCAGGCTGTGACGAACACTATCTGGTTCATGTAATAAGAGAGCATCCTGACTTTATTGCGGATATGGACTTTGTTGCAATTTTAGATAAAGAAATTGTTGGGAATATTATGTTTACCAAGTCCCGCTTGGTAAATGAAGAAAATGAAAGTATAGATGTATTAATACTGGGGCCAGTTAGTGTATTACCTAAATATCAAAAAAAGGGAATTGGCTCTAAATTGATTCAACATTCTATAAAGAAGGCAATAGAAAAAGGTTACAAAGTTATTGTGTTAGAAGGTCATCCTTATAACTATTGCAAACATGGATTTAAAGGGTCTAAAAGCCTTAATGTTAGTGACCAGGAGGGCAGATATCCTTATAGTTTAATGGTGCTTGAATTAGAAGAAGGATTCTTAAAGAACCATTCATGGAAGTACTATCCAAGTAATGCATATGAAATAGATGAGAATGAGGCCAAAGAATTTGATAAACAATTTCCGCCTAAAAAAAAGGCTTATCAGCCCTCTCAAGAAGAGTTTAATATTGCATGTAATGCATATATCGAAGACTTATAGAGAAATCTATAAGTCTTTTTTCTTATTTTGCTGCTTATATGAGTAAAAATTAATACTGTTAATATAATAAGAAATCAAGAGCTAGTTAATTATGTATATTTATGGTAGAGAAAAATTAAATTTCTTATTTATTATTTAAAAAATTATGATAGAATATCTATGTATTAATTTACCTAATTTGAAACTTGAAGAATAATATGGAAGGGAGTGCACATATTACTGTAATAATACCGGTATTATATTTTTAAGTTATTATATTTAAGAAATGAATAATGAAATGGATAAAATTATTAGGAGGAATTTTATGAATAAAAGTTATTATAGGAAATTATTTTTTTATTTTAGTTTACTTTTTTTAATTAGTGTTGGATTGACTGCTTGTGTTCAAATGGGAAATCCAAGTGTATCTAATGATGAAAGCTTATATTCAGAATTAGAAGAAGTAGAAAGTATTGCTAAGGATAAATTAGAAGATCAAGAAAGCATTGCTAATGATAAACTAGAAGAACAAGAAAATATTGACAATAATGAATTAAAAGAAGCAAACGAAAATATTAACATGGACAAAATGGTTAATTTACGGGAGAGTATCATTAGAAATGTACTTAAAGTTGATAAAAGAGATAATGAGCTAATTGTTACAGGAGAATATGATTTAGATAAGGACGGGAAAAATGATTCTATAGAAGCTAAATTAATATATTGGGAAGAGTCTATATTACGGATTAATAATACTGAGCTCTTAGCAAGTTATGACTGTCCTTTTAATGCATATTTAGTTGACCTTGTTAAAGATGACAACTTTATTGAAATAGTCATTTATGATGATGGTCCAAGTGCAGATCCTAAGTCAAATTTTTACAGATATGATGGTTCAAATATTTATCATTTAGGTACTTTTGAAACAGATATTGATACAGAAGATACAATATATAGTTTTTATGGGAATGTTTTAACTGACGAGATAGGAAATTTTTTACCACCTCATTGTGTTGCGAAGTTTGTTACTCCTAATATAGTAAAGGGTTATTATTCAATAGAAAATAACGAATTTGTGTATCATACCATTGACTATAAAAAGTATCTTGCAGATGAATACAGTATTGCAGAGGATTTTAATGCTTTTTTTATTGAACAAGACATTGATAAAGACTTGGATACTGATGCGCTATTACTTACATGGGATTCTGAAGAATTAAAAGAATTCAAGAAGGGAGAAAAAATAAAAATAATTGTTATTGGTGATTATTGGTATGGTGTTGAGCGTCAGGATGGAACAAGAGGGATTTTATATTTTTGGATAGGAGATTAGTATTATAAATAGACTAGGTATAATCCTAGTCTATTCTACAGTGCTGATAAGTATTTGCCTTAGTTGGCACTATAGAATAAAAATTTATAAAACAAGTGAAAATATGTATCAATATAATTAAAAATGTGATAATATATAAAAATCTAATATTAGCAAAATATAGCTAACATCTGCTTATTAAAGGTTGAAAATTTTAGGGGGACGAACTATGGTAAAGATTAGACATGCCGATATATCTGAAAAGCATAAAACATATGAATGGCTTTGTTTATCTGATACAGCATCGATGCACATGGGAGAACCAGATTTCCCTAATAATCCTATTCCTAGCTGGGAAGAGTTTAACGAGGGATTTGAAGATTTTTATTATCAAGAAGAAACAAGAGAAAAAGGTTCTGTAATGATAATTCAAGATGGTGATGAAGAAATAGGCTGTGTTTGCTATGCTTGTTTTCATCTTAAACCACAAAAAGCAGAATTAGATATTTGGCTTAAAGAAAAAAATACTGCGGAAATGGTTATGGACCAAAAGCTTTAAAACTTTTATTCGATTATGTAAGATCAAATTATAATATTAAAGATTATATAATACGACCGTCAGAAAATAATATCCGTGCAATTAGAGCATATGAAAAAGTTGGCTTTAAGAGAGTAGAAGAGAATCAAAAAGAAAAAATAGTTAATGAATATTTACTCCCAGAATTCACAGAGGAATATGGTGCGGGAGATTACGGTTATGAAGAAACAGCTATACTTATAAGAACTGATTTATAATACATAAAAATTTACGATAAAACTGATAGAATTATATAATAGATTTCTATCAGTTTCTATTTACAAGCTAATATTAGCGAAATAACAAGCTAATTTATGGTTTTATATTGCTTGTGTTTTTTATTTATACACATTTAGTTTATTAATTCAATTTCTTATTGACGTTTCATGATTAAACAAGAAGATTGATAAGCTTGAAAAGAAATGGAAGTAGCAGATTTTCTGATTGATTAATTGGGCTTCTTGTCAATAATTTTGTATTAAGCCATCTAAGTCAAGAATTCTTATCCTTCTGCGGGGTAATTGTTTAATATATCCTTCATCTTCTAAAGAACTTAGTTTTCTGCTAATAGTTTCAGGAGTAGTTCCTAAGTAGGAGGCCAAATCTTTTTGGCTCATTGGTAATGTAAATTCCATTTCTTGATTTTTTGTACATTCTACTAGAAAATCAGCTATTCTTTTTTCTACTGAATTGGTGGCAAAGCTAGTTGTTTGTTTTTCTATTGCATCTAAACGACCTGAGAGCTCAGAAAGTATTTTTAAGGCTATAGATGGATATTTTTCTAAAAACTTTTGTAAATCTGAACGTGTAATCATGCAAATACTTGTATCTTCCATGGCTTCAGCAAAAGATTCATGGACTGATTCTCGAAATAAAGCTAATTCTCCGGTAAAATCTCCAGGTAATAAAATATGAAGCAGTTGTTCCTTACCTGATTCTGATAAGCGGTATATTTTAATTTTTCCGCTACTTACAATGTATAAGGAATCTGATTGGTCTCCAGCCCGATAGATTATTTCGCCTTTTTTGTATGAAACGGATTTTATAACTTTTATGATTTCTTCCATCTGATGATTTTCGAGATGATTGAATATAGGTACTAAAGAAATACAAGATTTTTGAGATTTTACTTTGTTATCGTGTCCTTGAATATGAGTGTGGCAGCAATGATTATTATAGCTTGTATTATTAGGATTATTATTTTGCATAGAATCATTCCTTTATAAAAAGAGTAGCAATTATTTTATTAACTATATAATATAAAGTATATATTTTTTCGTAGTCAATATCAATTATTCTAAGTCTTTTGTATTAATAAAGTAAAAAAGAAGGGCTATTCACTAACGATTAGTCAACCGTTAATGCGTAGCCCCTATAAAAGAAGGGAATTATTAGGCTTTTTCATTAGTAATTAGTTTGCGTTGATTAGTTATTACATCTGCATTTATCAAAGATTGCTTCAATGAAGTCTTCAGGATCAGCAAGTACTTCACAGATGCAGTCAATATCAACAAACTTGATTTTTCCATTGTATCTTGCAATAAGAGAATTTCTTTCTACAGCAAGAACTTCTACTTCTTCGTATTTTCCGGATTTTAGTACTATGATTACTTCTTCATCAATAAGTCCTTTTAATAACTCTCTTATATTAGTAGGAAGGTTAGCGTTGCCGCCTCTGTCATGATCACAGCCTTTTCTTCTTCTGTCAAATTCAGCTTCTTGAACTCTTCTCATATTATCACCTCCTTTGATATTAGTATATGAATTAGGATAGGGACATGTTACAATAATTCGACAAAAAAATAAAAAAAACGTCAAAATATTTTTTCTTAGTTTTTATATCTTTTAGAATTAGAAAATTGGGGCAGTGAGTATTAATAAACAGATAGGCTTATAAGGTCTATTTTTAAAGTAAGATCAACATGTTACTGAAATAAGCAAAGTTCTTATATACTTGTACATAATTGTAAATGACAGTCATATTTTATGGAAATTATAATTATAATTTTCATAATAAGTAAATCCCCCATGTATTTTAGGTAATTACACTAAACTAATATAAGAAGATATGCTTATTTTTTAGTTTATTCTCCTATGGTATAATAATTAGAAATTTCAAAAAGGATGGGGGATAATATGACTTTGCAGCAATTAAAATATATAATTAAAATTGTAGAATGTGGTTCTATAACAGAGGCGGCAAAACAGCTTTTTATTACACAACCAAGCTTGTCAAATGCAGTAAAAGAGTTAGAAAAGGAGTTTGCAATTGAAATATTTACCCGTTCGCCTAAGGGCATTTCTCTTACTACTGATGGGGCAGAATTTCTATCCTATGCCCGACAAGTTATAGAACAAGTAGATCTCTTCGAACAAAGGTATAAGGATAAAAAACCCTCCCGTCAGTTATGTTCTATTTCAACTCAGCATTATGCTTTTTCCGTAAATGCTTTTGTAGAACTTGTAAAAGAAAGCAATGCGGAAGAATATAGTTTTACTCTTCGAGAAACTAGGACATATGATATTATAAATGATGTCAAGAATCTTAGAAGTGAGTTAGGTATTATATATTTAAGTGATTTTAATGAGCAGGTTATTTTAAAAATTTTAAAGGAAAATCAATTAGTATTTCATCCTCTGTTTATAGCAAATCCTCATGTTTTTGTAAGTATAAGGAACCCTTTATCTAAAAGAGCATATGTAACCCTTGAAGATTTAGAAGATTATCCTTGCCTTTCCTTTGAACAAGGAGAATATAATTCTTTTTATTTTTCAGAAGAAATACTAAGTACTGTCTATCATAAGAAAAGTATTCGTGTAAGTGACAGGGCAACTTTGTTTAATCTACTTATTGGCTTAAATGGATATACTATTTGCACAGGAGTATTGTGCCCGGATTTAAATGGTAATGATATTGTATCTGTCCCATTACATACAGAAGAAGAAATGAAAATAGGATATATTACAAATTCAAAAGCAGTATTATCTAATATGTCAAAAAAATATATTGCACATTTAAAAGAAGTGATTAAAAGATATGGTTTTGAAATAATAGAAGATTAAAAGAGGCTGACTCGAAATTTGAGCTAGCCTCATTTTTAAATTTTACTACTTATTGCTTCAGTTACTTTTTTGGCAACATATGGATTGTTCATTGTGTAAAGATGGATTCCATCAACACCTTGAGATATTAAATCAAGAATTTGCTCAATAGCATATTCTATACCTGCCTCTTTTAATTCAAGATCTTTATTTTCATATTTATCCAGCATAGCTGTAAATTTTTTTGGCAAGGTTGCACCAGAAAGTTTCACAATTCTATCAATTTGATTTTTATTAGTAACAGGCATAATTCCTGCCTGTATTGGCACATCAATTCCTTCTTTTCTTACTAATTCAAGAAAGTAATAAAAACAATTATTATCAAAAAAAAGTTGAGTGATAAGGTGGTTAGCACCAGAGTCAACTTTATATTTTAAGTTCTTAATGTCTTCTTTTAAACTTTTGCTTTCTGTATGTCCTTCTGGATAACAAGCTGCTATGGTATTAAAATTCCCATTTTCTTTTATAAAAGATATTAAATCGCTTGCATATTTAAAGTCTTTTTTAGGAGGGATATCAGGATTTATATCTCCCCTAAGAGCAAGGATATTTTCAATGCTTTTATTATTAAATTCTTTAAGCATTTCATATACATTTTCTTTTGTAAGGTAAATACAAGGAAGATGAGCGACACTTTCCAGATTATATTTATTTTTTATTGCAGAAGCAATTTCAATAGTAGCATCCTTATTACTACTGCCTCCTGCACCATATGTAACACTGATAAAGTCAGGAGAGAGTCCTTTTAACTCATCCAAGGTAGTGTATATGGTATCAATTGGAGATGTTTTTTTGGGTGGGAAGATTTCAAAAGAATATACAGTTTTTGTTTTGAATAATTTACTAATTTTCATAAGAGCTCCCCTTTTTTCAAATAATTTTGAACAGTTATTTAAATTAGTATAGCATATTTTAGATATATATAGTAACTCTTATTTTTTATGATTAGTCATAGCCTGAAGCTATGACTGGTATTTTTCTTAGAATTATTTATTTTATCTAAAGAATTCTTTCTAAATCTTTGCTATGAGTTCTAGCATAAATTTGTTGATAGGAATGTAAATTCTTTGGGCAGTTCTAAGATAATTGGGATCTACACTAGGATTTGCTTTTAGAATACTTTCAATAGTTACATTAAATTTTATTGCTATTTTTGATAAAGTATCTCCTGGTTGAATAATATATTCAGTATAATTTGGCGGGCAGGCAGGGATACAAATAATTTGACCAATTCTTAATCTATAGGGATTTATGCCTGGGTTTGCTTCTAGTATTCTTTTAAGGCTAACTTCAAGTCTTAAAGAAATACTATATAAACTATCTCCTGCTTGTATGATATAAGGATAGTGATTATTAGGACACTGCCGCTTTAAAAAAATTTGCATATTACCACTCATTTCTCTAAGTAAATTTTATTTATATTATGAGATTAATAAAGCATTAGTGCAAATAATAAGTTAGAATAAGGATTACTAAAATGCCAAAAAACAGAAAACCATATGGAATAATTTAATAATTTTATTATTATTGACATGATTTATTAAAGTTGATATACTTAATTAGTAAATTAGTAATTTAGTAAATTAGTAAATCATTAATTCTGTAGCTTATTAATAAAAGGAGAGATAAAATGAAGATACCAACTACTTTAAAGCATAAACCAGTTATTGTTTCGGAAAACTATGCAAATGTTGATGGCAGATATGCTTATAATACTGATGCAAAAGGTCTTTCATTAGGCTTGGCACAGTGGAATGACAGAGGAAAGGTAGATATTTCTGCAAAGGTATGGAGACATACAGGGGAAAAATGGTCAAGACAGTCGGAGGAATTACCTCTTCATAGAGTACTTGATTTAGCAATTCTTGTATGTAGAACTCAATTGCATTTTAAAGAAGCTTACCGTTATGAAAACTTTTATGATAAAGAAAATCCGGTTATTGATAGGGTAGGTTTACAAGGGGATGCTATGACTGTGGAAGTGTGCACAGATAATGAAAAGATTGATGAAGATATAAAGTTATTTAATCAAGTATTAAGTGAAGATGGGGAACTTATAGGAGAAAGACTTAGGACCTTATCTAGAATATTAAAGGAAATGGGATATTAATTATGGATAGAAAAAAAGAACTTAAAGAATGGTATAAAAATATGAAAGCTGATATGGGGGTATTTATTATTAAAAATAATTTTAATAATAAATGTTATATTGAAGTCACTCAGGATTTAAAGGGTACAATAAATAGTACAAAATTTAAGTTGGATTTTGGAAATCACCCTAATAGAGAACTTCAAAAAGAATGGAAAGAAAAAGGGGAATCTAATTTTAGCATAGAAATTCTTGAAATCCTTAAATATGATAAAGATGAAACAAAAACAGACTATTCAAAAGAACTGGAGATATTAAAAATGCTCTGGGAAGAAAAGTTATCTCAAAAAGAGATGGAGTTTTATAATAAATCATTAAGATAAAGATAAAATTATTAGCAGATATTATTATTTATTTTATAATAAAAATAAGGCCCCCAATTGAATTGGTGCCTTATTTTTATATTTTATTGTTCTAATGAGTATGTTTCTTCTACAATTGAGAATACATTTTCAATATTTGCCAGTGGTGCTTCCGCAGCAATATAGTGCATATAATCATCATCAGTTTTAAAAAACCACATAATCAGCATTATATCTTCTTCATCGTAATATCCATATACTTGATATACTTCTCTTCCGTCTAAAATAACGGTGGCTCCTTTGGTTTCTTTAGCACCTTCTTGATCAATTTGATACCATGATTCGTAGGCATGCATTTCAGGATCTCCCTGGGGATCGTGCCATGCATTTAAAGTTATTATGGATTTGCCTAAAGTATCACTATATTGAAGAATAGGGTCAGTCACATCAACATCCTTAAAGTTTACCCAATCAGTTGGTATATCAATAAAACCATAATTAACCTTTCCAACTCTTTTTACATCCTTTTTATCTGTAGTGCTATCTTCTGTGGAATTTTCTAAGTCAATGTTTATATCAATTTCATTACTAGTGTCTTCATCGTTGTTATTATTTTTAACAGTATCTGCAGTTTCTTTTTTAATGCTGTTATCAATACTACTGCTGCTAGTTGACCTACCACGGCCTGTACTAGCACAAGCTGGCATTATTAATAAGCCTAAAGTCAAAAGTATAAGGCATTTGGTCACTTTGCTCATAGAATTATTCTCCTTTTCACTAATAAGTATTTTTTTATAATAGTAAAATAAGTAATAGATAAATTTAGTTAATTATATATTAATTGCTTTGTATAGTCAAACAGAAAAATGAATTAAATACATTTTTCGCCATATATCTACAAAAATCTATTATTTTCTTAAATATTAGCTAATTTAAAAAGAGCTAAAATTATTATCTGTATAAAAAAAAGACTTTGAAGATAAATATAGAACTTAATAAAGTGTTGACAGTTTACTTAATCTCGTGCTATTATATTTAAGCAATTGACTTGATTACAATTATAAATATTCTAAGGAAATAAATAGTTATGGCGGAGTAGCTCAGTTGGCTAGAGCATACGGTTCATACCCGTAGTGTCGGCGGTTCAAGTCCGTCCTCCGCTATTTATTTTTTTATGGGCTGTAGACTAAAATCTGTATCCCATTGCCTGTTAGTTAAATATTAGCTAACAGGCTTATTTTTTTCTAAAATAGAACTAATATTTGAGTCTATTTTTCTTTGTAACGATTTAGTAGGACTTTTCAGTATTATTAGTTGGAAATGGACAAAAGTTATTGTATTATGGAACTAGTAATAAACATAGGAATCTATATAGATTTGTATTGATTAAAGATTTGTTAATAGCTATTAAAAGAGGAGTATTAATTATGAAAAGTATGAAATTCATATTATTAGCTCTTACTGTTATTGCTCTTATAGCAGTTGCATTTTTATTGTTAAGATATAAAAAAATTTTAGCTAGTTTTTATTCTATTAATAGTGATGAATATGTACTAAGTGAATTATCGAATGACTTAGTACCGTCTGGTTTATATGAAGATGATTTTGACTTAGAAAGCTTATCTTATATTGATGATTTTATTGAATCTGAAATAGACAAGGGCTTTCCGGGGGCTGTTTTATTGGTGATGAAGGATGGAAAGATTGTAAAACATAGTGCTTATGGATACAAATTAAAATATGAAAGTGGTAAGGAATTAGTTAATCCTGTAGCTATGACTAAAGATACCTTATTTGATTTGGCGTCTAATACAAAAATTTATGCAACTACATTAGCTATTATTAAGTTAGTCGATGAAGGGAAAATAGAATTAAATGATCCTGTAGAAAAATATCTACCTAACTTTAAAGATAATGAAAATGACCCAATAAAAATGAAAAAATATGTTACTATAAGTCATTTGTTAAATCATAGTTCAGGTTTGCCTGCAAATTTTAAATTTTATAATCCTAAATATGCAAAAGAGTATTATTCTATTGAAAGAGAACAAACAATAGAATATCTTATGGAGATTCCTCTTGTATATGAGCCAGGTTCAAAAGATTTGTATAGTGATATAGGTTTTATGATATTAGGTGTTATAATTGAAGAAGTAACTGGCCAACCCTTAGATAGTTATGTAGAAGAAAATATATATAGGCCTTTAGGACTTAAGCGAACTGTATTTTCTCCTTTAAAAAATGGTTTTAAAAAGGATGAAATTGCTGCGACAGAGCTCAATGGTAATACAAGAGACTATAATATTGATTTTCCTAATATAAGAACTTATACCTTACAAGGAGAAGTTCATGATGAAAAGGCATTTTACAGTATGGGAGAGGTTTCTGGTCATGCAGGACTTTTTTCAACAGCAGAAGAATTAGGGATTCTTTCTCAAATGATTTTAAATGGAGGAAAGATAGGCAATTATTATTTTGCCAGTGAAGAAACTGTTAAAGCCTTTATGGAGCCTTCTGATATAACGCCCTTTAGGACTTTAGGCTGGAGCAGAGCTGGTATTGAAGGACAGGAAGGATATTTCGGGGAATATGCAAGCCCTAATACCATAGGACACACAGGATGGACAGGGACTTTTAGCCATATTGATCCTGAAAACAATATAATTGTAATTTTACTAACTAATAAAAAGCATACTCCTGTTAGTTATTCTTCCAATGGGAAATTAAATGGTTTTGTGGGAGATAATTTTGAAACGGGTAGATATGGTAAAATATTGTCTATGGTTTATAATGCTTATTATAAAAAGCATCCAAATAAAAGGCCACCAGTCCGTTTAGCTATTGATAGAATAAATCAATATGAAAATATCTTTAAAGATAAAAAAATAGGCTTGATTACAAATCATACAGGAATAAATAGCCAACAAGAAACTACTATTGATGTATTGTATGAGAAGTTTGATTTAGTTGCTTTGTTTTCTCCAGAGCATGGTATTCGAGGAAGTGCTAAAGCAGGAGAAAGTATAAAAAATAGTATTGATGAAAAAACTGGCTTAAGTGTTTATAGTTTATATGGGAAAACAAGACGGCCTACAGAGGAAATGTTAAAAGACATTGATATTTTGGCTTTTGATATGCAAGATATAGGAGCAAGGTTTTATACTTATATTTCTACAATGGCTTATGCCATGGAAGCCTGTGCTCAATATGATAAAACTTTTGTTGTTTTTGACAGGCCTAATCCTATTGGAGGAAAAGTAGAAGGAAACATATTAGATTCATCTTTTCAGTCTTTTATAGGCGTATATCCAATTCCTCAGCGCCACGGTATGACAGTAGGAGAATTAGCAAGACTATTTAATGGAGAATATGAAATAGGATGTAAGCTTATTGTAATTCCTATGGCACGCTGGACAAGGGATTTATATTATGAGGAAACAGGCTTAAATATTTGGCAAGCCCCTTCTCCTAATATGCCTAATATTGATACTGCCTTAGTATACCCCGGGACTTGCTTGTTTGAGGGAACTAATATTTCGGAAGGCAGGGGAACTAGTAAACCTTTTCGAATTATTGGAGCCCCTTGGATTAATGGAGAAGAATTAGCAAAAGAAATGGGAAAATTAAATTTATCTGGTGTTGAATTCGAAGCTGTTACATTTATTCCTATGGAAAACAAATATCAAGGACAGCATTGTGAAGGTGTAGAAATTATCGTAACAGACAGAGAAAATTTTAACCCGGTTATGGCAGCTGTTTATTTATTAAATACAATACAAAAATTATATCCTGAAAAAATTGAGTATAGAAATGAACATTTTGACGCTTTAACAGGAGAGCCAAGTCTGCGGACAGGAGAGTATTCTATCATAGATATTGAAAATAAATGGATACAAGAATCAAAGGTTTTTATAGACATTTCAAAAAAATATTACTTATATCAATAGCCTATCAAAGTTGATAGGCTATTTAAGCTTAATTAAAATGTATATTTTGTTTGAGTAATGGCTTTAAAAACTGTTTCATATTTTTTTATTCTTGTGCTAAATAAAATATAAAGATAAAGAGATAACAAAATAATGTTAATAACCCCGAAAGATATAGCGTAAATTATATATCCAATGTTTAGATTATTAACTGGAAAAATTGATACTATTATACTGAACAAGCTTCTAATACAACCTATCAGTGGCAGTATTGCTAATATTTTTACTCCATTCATTATTCCTACACAAAATAAAGAGAGAACAAGTAAACTTACGAGAGAAGTTATAATTGTCATGATATCGAAACCAGTAAAAATTAAGTTTATAATTATTAATAAAACATATAAGCTGATACAATTAATAAGAATAGTTTTCAATATTTTTCTTGCTTTAGCTAGCTCGGGCTCTTCATCACATTTTTGCTTAAATAAATTTATTTTTTGTAATACTTCATTATTTGCTTGTCTATTCAAGTTTTTACCCCCTATATTTAAATATCATCAAATTTCATTTTATTATATCAGATAATTAAGTTCAACATTATAAATGTTTCATAAATAATGTTGTTTTATTTGTTAAAAAGTAATGGAACAGGCTTTTGTTTTAATTAGTCTAGTGTAGTTGATAAATTTTTAAATTAATAGTAATATCTTAGTTGAAGTACAGTTAGACTAAAGAGTATAGTGGAGGAATAAGAATGTCCATTGAAAAGGTAAGGGATTATTTTAAACAATGGGATATGGAGAATAGAATTATTGAATTTGATGTTTCTAGTGCGACAGTTGAGTTAGCTTCATTGGCCTTAGCTTGTGACCCCAAAAGAATAGCAAAGACTTTGGCTTTTAAGGTAAATGAAAAGCCTATTTTAATTGTGGCTTCAGGAGACTGTAGAGTGGATAATAAAAAATATAAGGCAAAGTTTTCTACAAGACCCAAGATGCTTAGCCCTCAGGAATTAATCGATTTGGTAGGGTATGCTGCGGGAGGAGTATGTCCTTTTGCCGTTAAAGAAGGCGTTACTGTCTATTTAGACGAATCTTTAAGACGTTTTGACAAGGTTTTTCCTGCCTGTGGTAGTAGTAATAGTGTAATAGAATTAACAATAGAAGAGCTTGAAAGATTTTCAAATTATTCGGCTTGGATTGATGTATGTAAAGATTGGGATTAGTCATGATAAAGAAAACAAATAAAAGATATTAA
>JAAYRK010000041.1 GCA_012518815.1 Candidatus Epulonipiscium sp.
ATAATAAAAATTCAGCATTAGGCTGAGTTTTTATTATTTAAACATGGGATAAAGTTCCCATGATATATTAGTAGTGCGGATGAAGGGACTCGAACCCCCATGGTGTTGCCACCGGCAGATTTTGAGTCTGCTGCGTCTGCCAATTCCGCCACATCCGCCCATAACCAGGTAGGAAGGATTCAATGCTTCGTATCTAGAAATTAGAATCCTAAACTCTACCACTTAGCACTCATAAAAATACTATCTAAACAATATAAAATTTTATCACGATTTTTTTTATTTGTCTAGTAGTTTAGTTTTCCACTTTTAGCATACTTCCTTTTTCTCTTATTCTTATTAAATAAAATAACAATAAAAGTAGAATAACGCTATAAAGCAAACAACTTCTATATCCCCAAGCCTCTCCAATATATTGATTAATAAAACCAATTGACAATTGCAAAATTCCATTTACGGCCCCAGCTAAAGTAATAATAATACTACTTACTATAGGGGCATCTTCTTTAAAAGTATCCATAATCACGGCTATTGCAGTTGGGAATAAAATAGCAACAAAAAGACCAGTTATGGGAAGAATCCAAATACCCTTTTGACCTAGAACAAAACCAAAGAAAAATAATAGCATTGTACTAACAGTACTTAGTACTAAACTCTTCATATAACCAGCTTTTTCTATTATCAATCCACTAAATAACCTAGATGCAGTAAACATAACATAAAAGAATGATAAAAAAGTAGCTCCTACTGTTCTAGGGTCTAATCCATATACATCTTGAAGATATAAAGCTCCCCAATTTGTTGTTCCAAATTCAACAACTTCCATAAAACCAATAGTGATTGAAAATATCCATACCATCGGATTCTTAAGAATAGTAATAAAGCTAGGTTTTTTATTCTCTTCATTTACAGTCTTGTTGTTACTATCAGTGTTAAAGCGAGTAAACACTATAAATATTGCAATTAAAATTCCTGGGATAATAATAACTAAATAAAGTTCTTTCCAGCTAAAGTTAAATGTCCCCGTTAATAATCCCGATGCTTTAGGTCCTAAAATAGCTCCAAAGCCATAAAAAAAGTGCATTAAATTCATTAAAAGAGCCGCTTTCTTTTTAAATAATGCAGTACCTAAAGCATTAGCACCTACTTCAAAAAAACCAAAACCAGTATTAATAATCATAATCGTTAATGTAGCTGCCCAAAAAGAAGGAGCCGCCAAAGTAGCTATAGCACCTAAACAAACCAATATGTATCCTGCTAAAACAGATTTTTTAATCCCAAACTTCTGTAAAAAAATACTCGCTATAAAACAAAAAATTACATACCCAAACCAAGTAAATGAAACAAGACCTCCTTGGCTTTCATAGCTAGCACCAAATTCCATCTTAATTAGTGGAAAGGCAACACCTTTAATATTGTCTACAAAGCCAAAGAAAAACATGGTGGCATATGCAATAAAGAATAAAATATAGTGCTTATACTTTTTCATTTTTTATAACCCCCGATGATTAGTTATTTTGAAGGGATAATGCAAGTTAGTATAATATTTATACAATTTAAAAATATTATTGTTGATTGTATTATACTAAATTATTTTGAATAAAGCAATTAAGATATTTTCGAATATCAAAAAGGTATAAGGACTTCTTAAAAAGATGATTAATAACAGTTTTTAAGTTAAATTAGAATATTTTATATCAACCATTCTTAATTTTATTAATTACTCCTTCAATAACCCAATCTGGAGTAGAAGCACCTGCAGTAATACCTATTTTCTTGATTTTTTCATCTTCTATTAACTCTTTGGGCAACTCATCACTATTTTCTATAAAAAGTGTATTTTTACAGTTTGCACCACATATTTCAAACAACTTTTTACTATTTGAACTGTTCTTTCCTCCAATAACAATCATAAGATCAACTATTTTTGAAAGCTCATAAGCACTTTCTTGTCTTACTTTAGTAGCATTACATATGGTATTAAACATAACTAGTTCTTCAGATTTTTTCGAAACAATGTCTACAACCTTTTCATAATTTATAAGTCGCTCTGTCGTTTGAGCAACAATACATACCTTTGAAGAAAGATTGTCTAAATCACTTCCATCCTTAGTTATTATGGCAGTATTATCACACCAGCCATTAATCCCAATTACTTCTGGGTGCTTTTTATCACCTACAATTATAATTTGATAACCCAAATCATAGTGTTTTTTAACTATCTTATGAATGTTTGAAACAA
The DNA here is from genome assembly GCA_012518815.1 of Candidatus Epulonipiscium sp. GTDB lineage: Bacteria > Bacillota > Clostridia > Lachnospirales > Defluviitaleaceae > JAAYML01. The sequence continues at coordinate 2,240 of JAAYRK010000041.1, forward strand.
AAGGACATGTCGCATCTATAACATTAGCACCGCTTTTTTCTATACCCTGAATAATTTTAGGACCTACTCCATGAGACCTGATAACAATAGTATCTTCTGTATTAAGGCTGTCAATCTCTTCATTCTCCATTGTCTTAATACCCTGCTCGTTTAAACGATTAATAACATCTCTATTATGAATAAGAGGACCTAAGGTATAGGTCTTTCCCTTTATATTTTCATGGTTAGCTGTCATATCTACAGCACGTTTTACTCCAAAACAAAAACCAGAATTCTTTGCAATGATTATTTCTTTTTTCATTATTATCAAACTCCTGTTTTAAAATTAACTCTATTAAGTGGAGCTAAATTTTTAAATTACTATCCCTGCTTTTTCCAAATACTTGGGCTGAAAAGAGCAACTATTGTAAATAACTCAAGTCTACCTAATAGCATAAGAATTGAAAAAACAATTTTACTAAAATAACCAAATTCACTAAATGTTCTAGTTGGCCCAATTCCGCCAAAACCTGGACCCACACTGCCTAGAGTAGTTGCAACAGCTGAAATAGATGTTTCAAAATCAAAGCCATCTATAGAGATAAAAATCACAGACAATACGAAAATAAAAAAATAGAGTGCACAAAAGCTAGTTATACGTGATGCAGTTTCACTTTGTATAACATTTTCTCCATTTTTTATTGCTATCATTGCCCTAGGATGAAATATTTTTTGAATTTCTCTTTTAACAAGCTTTAATAACGTTAATATTCTAATTACCTTAATGCCCCCCGAAGTTGAGCCAGCACAACCACCCACAAACATTAACATAAATAAAATGGCTTTGCTAAAAGCAGGCCACATATCAAAATCTACTGTAGCATAACCTGTTGTAGTAATAATAGAACTAACTTGGAATAAAGCATCTCTAAAAGATTTTCCTACACTATTATACATAGTTGTCATTAAATTAATAGTTATTAATATTGTAGAAACAAGAATAATTCCTAAATACAATTTTAATTCTTGATTTTTTAATACATCTTTCCATTTACCTTTAATCAATGCATAATATAATGAATAACTAATTCCTGATAATATCATAAATATAGTAATTACCACTTGAATATAAGTACTGTTATAAGCAGCTATACTTGCAACTCTTGTAGAAAAGCCCCCTGTACCTACTGTACCAAAAGTATGAACTACAGATTCAAATAAACTCATTTTACCTAATAAAAGCAAAATAATTTGAATAGCTGTAAAAGATAAATAAGTTATATATAAAAGTTTTGCTGTATCCTTTATTCTAGGAACAAATCTATCGGCTGTAGGCCCTGGACTTTCCGCTTTAAAAATTTGAAAACCTCCAACACCCATTGCAGGTAAAAAGGCTACTGTAAAAACCAGTATACCCATACCACCTATCCAATGAGTAAAAGAACGCCAAAATAAAATACCCTTAGGCAGTTTTTCTACATCATTGACTATAGTAGCACCAGTAGTTGTAAATCCAGAAACTGTTTCAAAAAGTGCATCAACAAAAGAAGGAATAGACTTTGATAAAACAAAAGGTAAACTTCCAAATAAAGAAATTAAAATCCAACCCAAAGAAGCAATAATTAAAGCTTCTCTAATTTTAATTGCTTTATTTTCCACTTTTATTTTATACATCATAAGGCCAATAAGACTTATTAATATAATGCTAAAAAGAAAAGGATACATATCTTCTTGCTTATAATATATAGCTATTAAAAGGGACGGGATCATAAATACAGCTTCAAAAATTAGCATAATTCCCAATACCCTTCTTACTATTCCATAATTCATCTAAATAATCCACCTTTCATTGGATTTGTAAATTCCTCTAATTTAGGTACATCCGATGATAAGCAGAAAATAATCAATCTATCATTAGGACTAATAATAGTGTTACCGTTGGGAATTAAAACCTTTCCTGCATGGACTATTGCACCAATAATAATTCCCTTAGGCAAACCCATTTGATATAAGGGTTTCCCAATTATTTTAGAATTTTTTAATGCTATCATTTCAATAACTTCAGCTTCTCCACCCAACAAAAGAGATACAGATACTACTTTACCTCCTCTGATAAACTTAAGTATACTACTAATTGCAATATTAATGGGATTTAGAGAAATATCAACTCCCAAATTATCAATTATCTTAACATAATTGGACCTGCTAACTTTAGCTATTGTCTTTTTAACTCCTGCACGCTTAGCTATTAGAGACATCAAAAGGTTTTGCTCATCAAAGCCTGTGGCACCTATAAAGGCATCCATAGAATTTAAGCCTTCTTCTTCTAAAATATTAATGTCCGTACCGTCACCTTGAATAATTAATGCATCAGTTAACTTTTCCGACAAATAAGTACATCTTTCCATATCTTGCTCTATTATGCTTACATCTACATGACTATGTTTTAATTTTTGTGCTAAATAAAATGCAATATTTCCTCCACCTAGAATCATTACTTTCTTAATCTTACTTCTTGGACTAATAAAATTAAATCTTTCGCTTAATTTATTTATAGCTTCTTGACTACCAATGACATTGATAATATCATCTTCTTTTAATTCAGTATTCCCGTGAGGTATAATAAGATTTCCTTCCCTAAATATAGATATAATAAGCAAATTTTCTAAAATATTTTGTTCCATTATTTTTTTACCAATTAATTCTGGGATATGATTAATACTAAAGTCAACTATTGCTACCTTACCTTTGGCAAAATCCTCAGAATAAAAATTGTAACTCTTAAGAAGATATCTGGCAATTTCATTTGAAGTTGCTAAATCGGGATTTATTATATGATCAATACCTAATTCTAATTTAATAAATTCAACTTGTTTTGTATATTCAGGATTTCTAATTCTAGCTATAGTTTTCTTACAGCCTAATTTCTTCGCCAATGTACAAATAAGAGCATTACTCTCATCACTATTTGTTGTTGCCACTAATAAATCATACGACTTAATGTTTATTTCTTTTAAAGCCTCTATTTCTATACCATTGGCACATACAGTTAATACATCTAAATAATTATTAATGCCCTCTAATACTTTTTCATTTTGGTCTAATAATGTTACATCAATATCTACATTGACTAAAGTCTCTGCAAGCCTATATCCAAGTTTTCCCACACCAACAATAATTACTTTCATTTCACTCTACCCTTCAACATATAATATTCTTTGTGAATTATTAAAAGATACTAGCGAATAAAGAATGAATTATGTCATAGATTATATCACTTATTATCAATCTTTTCTACATAAATACTCCTTGAAGGAAGGGCAATAGATATATCCAATTCTCTAATGATTTCTAAAATTTTAAGATTCACGTCTTCTTGAACTTCCAAATACTCTTGCCATTTTGTTGTTTTAGTAAAGAAATATAGAAATATATCTAAAGATTTTTCTCCAAACTTTTCAAAGTATACAAATATTGTTTCTGGATGTATTTCTGGATGACTATTAAGCATTTTCCTTATTTTTTCTACACAAGCTTGAATCTGTTTAGAAGTAGTATTATAAGTCACACCTATTCTATAGCTTATCCTTCGTTTTCCCATTCTAGACCAATTGGTTATTGCTTCCTTGCTTATAACTGAATTTGGAATTGTAACAACTGCCTGTTGAAAGGTTCTTATTCTAGTACTTCTAAATCCTATTTCTTCTACAGTTCCTTCAACACTTGGAGTTTGAATCCAATCTCCTATTTCAAAAGGCCTATCACTCATTATTGTGATGCTTCCAAATAAGTTGGAAGCTGTCTCTTGTGCTGCCAGGGCAAAAGCAAGTCCTCCAAGACCTAAACCTGTAAGGATTCCTCCTATTTCCTTAAACCACACCTGTATAATTGTAATACTTCCTATTATTACGATAGTTATTTTTATTCCATTCTTTAAAAAAGAAAGCAGCATGTCGTCTAGTTTTTTTTCTGTTTTCTCACTTAAGACTTCATATATTAAATCAAAAAAATTAGTAATCCTATAAGCTGCCCAAAACATGGCAAAAAGTATTATAGTCTTTGCTATATTGTCAATTATTAGTCCAATATTAGCTGGGATATTAAGCAGCTTTAGTGCAATATAAAAACCAAAGGTCAAAAAAGTTAATTCCAAAGGTTTATCAAGAACTATTATTAGCTTATCATCCAAACTATTTTTAGTTTTTTTAGTAAGCCTTTTCAATAGTTTAATAATAAATTTTATAACTGTTCTTTTTAATAATATAGTAAATAGAATAATCCCTAAAAACAAAACTATATGCCGCGTATCTTCTCCAGAAAAAATATCATCAATTTTAATATTAATTTCATTTAGAAATTTCATCTTATCCTCCTGTTTTTCATAATATTATTAGTATAATAAAACAATCTATAATATTTATCAACTTTCAAAAATATATTTTCTTTATATTTCAACATTTCTTTCGTATTTTTGATAAAGCTCGACAAAATATTGTAAGAAACTATTTAAATTATCTAAATCTAATGATATAATAATATCAAATACTGGGAGAGTATAAATAAACTTTTTGGGGGGATAGTAATGAATGCTTCTATATTAAAGACACATATACATAAAGTTAATAAAGTTATGACTTACTTCCTAATTTTCCTAGCAGCTATTTCTATAATTACTGCTTTCGTGGCAAACATGCATATCCTACTGATAAACTTTTCAGTTTTTGTGCTTTCTTTTATATTTATTATATTTTCAAATCGCAAACAAAAATTTGAAATTCTTTCTTCATATATAATATCTTTTTCCTTAGTTTTATTGTTTGTATTATCTCTACCAAGCAATGAATATTTATTTATAGCTATAATACCTATAATTATTGCTTCTATGTATTTTGATAAAAAATTAATTGTTACAACTAGTATTGTTTTGAACATCACAATACTTGCTAAGGAGTTCATAGCTGGTGATGTAAATTCCTATTTTATAACTATGCTTCTTATGATAGATTTTACTATACTCATCTTGTTCTCTTTGTCAATAATCGGCAACCACCTGATACATCTTGCAGGTTCTGAAACACTTAAATCAAATAATTTATTATCTCAGTTAAATGAAACTATGGAAATAATTAAGGAAACCTCAGAAAATCTAAACAAAGATATTCAAAATTCTAATTTCAATTTAGAATTAATAAAAAGAAATGGTGATACAGTTACAAGTAGCGTACAAGAAATATCAAAAGGAATTATTGAACAAACTGAAAGTGTTTCAAGAATAAGTGAAATGATGAATGATGCAGACAAAAGAGTTGAAGAAGTTAATGAACTTTCAAAACAATTAGCAGATATATCTTCAGAAACCAGTGAAATTGTTCATGAAGGTTCTGGAAAAATAAATAATATGGCTCATCAAATGAATATTATTAATCAAGCCGTAACAAAGTCTTATGCTACAGTTTTAGAATTAAATGAAAATATGGATGAGGTTAATAGCTTTTTGTCAAGTATATCTCAAATATCTGAACAAACAAACTTATTAGCCTTAAATGCTGCCATAGAAGCTGCCAGAGCAGGAGAATCAGGAAAAGGCTTTGCAGTTGTAGCTGAAGAAGTAAGAAAACTTGCAGAGCAAAGTGCAACTACTACAGATCAAATTAGTGAAATAATAATTAATATAAAAGAAAAATCAAAAGATGTTCTTGAAGATGTACAAAGTGGAACCTTAGCTACAAATGAAGGGGAAAAGATAGCAAAAGAAGTTAATGAAAACTTTGACAAGATTAATTTATCCTTTAAGAAAATAGATCAATACATATACGATGCATTAGATAAAAACGAAAATATTTCATCACTATTTTCACAAATACGAACTGAAACTGAAAGTATTGCAGCCATTTCTGAAGAACACTCTGCTTCTACAGAAGAGCTTATGGCTACAACCGAGGAGCATAACGCAAGCATAGAAACTATATATAACTATATGTTAGAAATTCAAAATTCTTGCGAAAACCTAAAAAATATAGTTAATAATTAAAGCTCCCAAGCTTTACTACTATATATATAAGTTTCCCACCCACAAAAAACGAAAGGTACTAACCTTTCGTTTTTTGCTTTATATATAAGTCTTTATCAATTTTGATTGTCCTACAATAGAATAATCTCCCATCTTGGCTGGGATAAAAAATGAATCTCCCTTTTTAAAAGGAACATAGCCACCTTTATATGTGATCCTTCCTTCTCCTTCAATAAAGATAAGTAAATTAAATTTTTCTCCATTTAAGCTTTCCTTACTTTCAGTATTTATCTCAATAATTTCAGTTGAAAAATATTTACATGAAACTAAATAGTTTCTAATATTTTTGCCTTCCTTTACAATCCTTCCTTTTAATTTTTCCTTCCCGACAACATCGGACAAAACACTTACATCTAATGCCTTTTTAACATGTAGTTCCCTAGAATTGCCCTTATCATCAACCCTGTTCCAATCATATACTCTATAGGTGGTATCTGAATTTTGCTGAATCTCTGCAATCAAAATACCTGCACCTATAGCATGAATAGTACCTGCAGGAATAAAAAACACATCTCCCTTTTTTACATCTACAAAATTTAAAAGTTTTTCTAGTGTCCCTTCTTTAATTCCTTTTTCTAATTCTTTTTTAGTAACTTTAGGCTTAACCCCATAAACCAATTTTGCATCAGGCTTTGCATCTAATACTATCCACATTTCTGTTTTTCCAAAATCCCCTTCATGTATCCTTGCATATTCATCTTCAGGATGAACTTGAACTGAAAGTTTATCTGAAGCATCAATGAACTTTACTAACAAAGGAAATTTATTATTTCCTTCTTCCCAAATTTTTGTACCTAATGCATTCTTACCATATATATATATTACTTCTTTTAAACTTTTTCCCTTCAACTCACCATTTGCAACAAGACTCGTGCCATTTTCATGACAAGCTATCTCCCAGCTTTCTCCTGTATTACAAGAAGGAATCTCCTTCCCAAAGACTTCTTTTAATCTTTTCCCACCCCAAATGACTTCTTTGTATATAGGATTCATCTTTAAAGGATATAACATAATAGCCTCCTTTTTCAATTATATAATGATGCTACTATATTAAGTAGCTATTAAGTGTTTAATTATTAATAGTACTAGTAAATGTAGAGGATAAAACAAATAAAAGAAATACTTATTAATTTTAACCTTAATATTAGTATTAGAAAAAATAAAAGGTATACTTAAAACTGCAAAGCCTTGAATATGACCATAAAAAAGAGGTTTAAGTAATAGTAAACTTGTAGTTATTATAGCCAAATTCTTTTTTTCTCTAAATACATAAAATAAAATTATAAGAAGAATACCTTCAATACCATAACTAAAATCAATAAATAAAACTATTGTTATTAGTATCCCAAATATTATCCACTTCTTTTCCCTTAAACAATAAAGAAGAATTAGACCCATTAATAAGGTCGGCATTATATTTAATCTACTCCACGAATAATTAAATACAAGAACATATATTGGCTGTGAAACTATAGAAAATAACAATAATCTTAAAGCATACTTTTTTATATTGCTTGTATATTGAAAACCAACTACAAGGCAATAGGCAAACAAAGGAAAAGAGATTCTGCCAATAATCCTTAATATTATTATCTCTGGGAAAAGCACAGCTCCAATATGGTCTATTAACATTATAATAGCAGCCAGTAATTTTAAAAAATCAGTATTAAGATTAAATTTAATTTTCTCTAAAGCTTCTTCCTTAGGCATAAGATATCTCCTATTTCAAATTATAATAATGCTATTACAAAAAAAGGAATATCATTATTATAAATACTAATTGTAATGATATTCCCCATTATTATAACATATTTATTTATTATTACTCATTATATATTATACTAGATTCTTCAGTGTTAGAAGCCTCTGTATCTGTCTCTGTCTCAACTGTTTTATTATCTTCTACTTTTTCTTCCGAATCATTTTCTGTAGGTTCTGACTCTGCTTCTTTTATTTCAATCTTGGCTCCGCATTTTCCGCAAAAAGCACCATCCCTTGAAATCTCATTACCACATTCTTTACATACCACAACATTTTTTACTTCATTTATCTTTTCTTTTAGACTTTCGATAGTATCCATATGTGCCTTTATCTTTTCGCATAATTCACTAACTGTACTATCGATTTTTTCATTTTCTTCAAACATCTTGTAACAATGCTTTCCTATCTCAAGATAGAGCTTTTTAATATTTTCTTCTTCAGTACTTATACTTAAATTAATTTTTGTTACTTCAACCATGTCTCCTGATTTTTTTGCCACATTTTGAGCCATTGACTTAACTTTTTGTGAAAAACCTTGCATAAATGACATTTTTCATCATCTCCTTTTCAAAAGTATTTTTATCATTTTTAAGAGTATATTGTAAGTTTATAAAAACACCGTTATTTTTTCATACAAGTTAAATAAACAGTTAGTAATTATTATAGCAATATTAATAATTAATTTCCACTATTTAATATTTAATTAACAATTTAAATTTTTTATATATATACAACTAAAAAACTTAAATACTTTAATAACTGGGATTTTTCCCTTTTAGTAGATTAGTAATACTTTAGATTATCATCCAGCTGTTATATTAAAATATATAGATAATAAATAAATAGGGCAATTAGTGATGAATTGAATTCTTCAAATTATAAATTCAAAAAAAGCATTAATAAATATGAGCATAACACTTTTGAAGAAAAAGAAAGCTATAAAATTTATAAAAAATAACAGATAGGATTTTGCCTATCTGTTATTTTTTATTCTCTTACCATTGATCCATTTTCCCAATATCCCGAATAGATTACTTTTCCTTCTTTATCATATTTCTTACCTTTCCCATGAGGAACACCATAAGCAAATTCTCCCTCGTACATAACTTCTCCTGTTTCATAATATTCAATTCCTTGTCCATGGGAATAATTATCCTTCATTTCACCTTCGTACCAAAGAGTACCATTATTATAGTAACCCCTTCCTTTGCCATTGGCCTTACCCTCTGAAAATTCTCCCATATACATTGTTAAACCATTTTCATATTGTAGCTTTCCCCTTCTATCGAATAAGCCGTTTTTCCAATAACCTTTATAAAAAACTTTTCCACTTAAATAAAAGGCTGTTCCTTCACCATCAGGAAGTCCATTTTTAACCTCTCCTTCATAAACCATGTAGCCTATTTCATCATAGAGTATACCTACGCCTGTCATTTCTCCTTCTGTAAAAGTTCCCTCATACATTATCTTTCCATTATTATAATATCTAATTCCTTCACCATCAGGAAGACCATCTTTTAAATATCCTTCAAAAGCAAGGCTTCCATCATCATAATAAAGTCTCTTTTTACCTAAAATACTATTTACTTTATCCTTTTCATTTAGAAACTCGATATTTTTTATCTCCATATCATATATTTTTAATTCACCTTTATCATTCTCTCTTAAGATTAAGTCAAAAGTATTTTTACGGTCATAATAATCATTCCTATCATGAGATTGAGCTAATAGATCTACCTCGACTTTTATATCTTTATTCTTTTTCTCAATAAACCTTATGCTTTCAATTTCATAGCTTAATTCATAAGACGATAAAATTTTAAGAGCATCTCTTAATTCAGGATAATGCATAAGATAAATGGGACTTTTTTTGTGAAACAAATCTAAATATGATGAGTAATCCACTTTTTCTAAAGCAGTTACTAAATCTTCTAAGACTTTTCTTGCTTCTACTTTTACTATATGATCTAATTCATTTGATATTTCATCTGCCCAAACTAAATTAAAAGTTCCCAGATTTATAATGCTTATAGCTATTAAAATTAAAAACTTTTTAAAATACTTACTCATGATTTTACTCCTTTTCTCTTGTAAAATTAATTTATTTTACTTATTCTTTGTCTTACAACTTCATACATCAATATCCCCGCTGCTACAGCAGCATTTAATGATTCTGCCTTACCTTGCATTGGTATCTTTAATAGCATATCTGTTTTTTTAGATGTTGAATCTTTAATTCCTTTTGCTTCATTTCCAATTAATAAAGCAATAGCCTTATTAAAATTGTATTGATAAGGGTATATATTAGCTTTTAAATGAGCCGACAAAGTTGATACATTATTATCTTTTAATTTTTCAATAAGATTATCAATATCCATATCCGTAAATATAGGAAGATGAAAGATAGAACCCATTGTAGAGCGTATAACCTTTGGGTTATATAAATCCACACTTCCCTTAGTAATAAAAATAGCATCTACTCCTGCTGCATCAGCAGTCCGTATGATAGTCCCAAGGTTGCCTGGATCTTGAATTTCTTCAAGTATAATAAAGAATCCTTCTTTAATAGATAAAACATCATTTAATGAAAACATCTTTTGTTTACATACAGCCAAAACTCCTTGGGGAGTAACGGTGTCAGAAATAGTATTAAATAACTTATCACTAACTTCTATAATGTTGTTTTTGTTTATTTGAATCTTGTTTAAAAACAAGGCATTTTCTTTAATAAATGAATTTGAAACAAAAACATGTACAATTTCCCAATCATTTGGAATTTCTTCAATTATCTTTATTCCTTCTACCACAAACAGCTTCTCTTTCATCCTATTTTTTCTATTCTTTTGTAAAGCAAGAAGCCATTTAATATGCTTGTTTTGAATGCTTTCTATCATAGGTACACTTCTTTCAACTTACTAATCTTAATATAATCTTTTAAATTATTAACCACTTATTATAAAATAATTCTATTTTAATAACAATTTTTTCTAATAGCTATAAATCTTAAATATTATAACACAATTAATTAAAAAGTCAAAAATGAATACTATTATTAAATGAAGCTTAATTATCTATAAAAGAATATAATTAATAAATTATTGATAATTTCTTTTATATATCGACACGATTAATTCAAAAATTTTATATTAACATGTAATGAAATAGTAGTGAAATGTAATGAAAAAACATTTTTTTATCTTTTGTTACATTTAACTACCATTACATTGCATTTTGAGCACAAATTTAACACTATATGCTACAATTACCATAGAAAAAACGAAAGTCGTGATGATAATGTCATTGGATTATCTTATAAACCTATTTGCCTATAAGATTTATAAAGAAAAGATATTATCCCACAGCGATATACGTAAAATGAGATATGGCATGACTGTCATATCTCATGAAATGATAAAAATTATACTTCTTTTTATTAGTTTTAAACTAATTGCTTATCTTGATTTGTTTTTATTCTCATTTTTTATATTAATGTCTATCAGAACTTTTTCAGGAGGATTACATTTTGAAAGCTCTTTAATTTGTTTTATTTTTTCTTTTGCTTTCTTTCTATTAACAGTTGTTATATTACCAAATTTATTTCCTGTTAGTTTTTATCCAGGGTTAATAATAGGGCTAGGCGGTGTCCTCATCCTCTCCCTAAATTCCCCAAGGCCATCGGCTTTACGCCCTATTATTAATAATAAAAGAAGACAAATCCTAAAATTCTTATCTTTTCTATCATCATTAATTTGGCTAGTAATTCTACTGATATTTATAAAAAACCCATTATTTTTTGCCTGTGGTATATGGACAATATGTCTACAGGCAATCCAATTATTATTAGGAAAGGAGGAGAAAATATGAAAAAATCCTTACTATCTTCTAGTTCAATTTTATTCTCATTTGCATCCTTTTTCGTAATTGCTGCTGGTATACTTGTTCGTTCAGGATCAATCTTACTGTGGGGAGAACCTAAATGCCCTAAAAGCTTATTAAAATAAGACTTTAAAAATTGTATATTTGTCCCTAAAGGAAAGCTCTATGGTGGCATTATTTTTGTTAACAATACGTTTAACATTATAAAGGCCATAACCACGGTGCTTTCCTTTTTTGGTTGAAAAGCCTTTTTGAAAAATATTCTCAATATTTTTCAGTTCAATAGCTTCTCCTGAATTTTTAACTTCGATTATCTTCTTTTTTCCCTCTTCACCTAAAGTTAATAAAACCTCTCTTTCTAATTTTACATCAATTTTTTCAGCAGCCTCGATAGCATTATCAAGCAAATTCCCTAAAATATCTACTAATTCATAATCCTCTATGGGATAATGAGGAATTCTATTAACAATATCAAGTCTAAAAACTATGTTTTTTGATTCTGCCAAAGCCCTCTTACTATAAATAATTGCACTTAGCACTGGCTCTCTTATAGCTAAAATTTTATCTAAAACTTTAAAATCCTTAATTAATCCTTTTAGATATTCTCTTATTTTATCTTTACATATATCTGAATCATCCAATTCAGTCAATCCGTAAATTGCATTAAGATGATTAGCATAATCATGTTGTTTTCTTCTGGCTTCTTCTATTAATTCAGTAAAAAATGGCATATATCTTTCATGAATATATATTACCTGTTCTTGTTGTTTTAATATAATTGTCTGATAAAGTACGTAGAAATTCATTATAATCCAAATAACAATAAATGGTAAGCTAAAAGAATTATAACTCCAGATATAGCCTTTGTTATTTTGCCAGAAATATTGAAATATTATTACCATAAAAACAATGTTAAAAAAAACTAGTAAAAAAACTTTGTAACTAGCGTCTAAAATATTTTTAATTCTCATTAAAGGAGTGAATTTTCCTATAATAATACAACAAATTGTTGAGATAGTATTAATGATTAATCCATTAATAAAGCTATAATTAAGCTCCTTGTATAATAAGGTTAAAATGTATGTTCCAACCATTTGAATTCCAATGATTATTCCAAAGGCAATAAAAAAATTAAAAATCATATCTTTAAATGAGATTTTAAAAAACAGAATAAAAAGTACAATAATAGCTATATAATTTACAATAAAGGCATTTTTTATTTCAAAGATATTTAATAATATAGATATTAAAGATACTGTAATAATTCCAATGGCCTTTCTTAATGACTTATTCTTAAATCTTTCGTCTATACTATTCCAAACTACTACAAAGCAAAACATTTCCATAAGAGAAAGTATAAACATCTCATATAATTTCATTTAATCCACCCACTCATGTTAATTAGTTTTTTCAATAAAATTATGTTTATAAGTATTGCCAACAAATGCAGGTATATCGTAATCGTCAAAAAATATTGTCCACGAATTACGCTCTCTTTTGTCTATCTCTCTTATTTTATTAATATTAACAATATAAGACTTATGAGTTTGCATAAAGTAAGACTTTGGCAAGATACTTAACATCTTATTCATATTATAATTACTAATTTCATATTCTTTGTTCTTTGTATGTATTAAGCAATTTCTTCCCCGGGATTCTATAAATAATATCTCATCAACATAAATTCTTAGTATACAGCTTTTAAGCTTAAACCTAATTTCTTCTCTATTTTTTATAAAATTTTTCTTGGAGTTTGCTACGGCTCTTGTCAACTTATTTACCACATCTATTATTTCTTTCTTTTCATAGGGTTTTACAATAAAATCATAACAATGAATTTTTTTAAATGCATCTAATAATAAATAACCATGGGTAGTAATAAAAACAATATGTCTAAACTCATATTTTGGTAGTTTTCTAATCTTTTCTGCTAACTTTAAACCTGATATATCAGGAAGCTCTATATCCATTAAAAATAAGTCAATATCATTATTCTTTATAATATCTATAGCAGTTGAACCTTTTTCTGCCTCATATATTTTTATTCCTTTAATATTATTACTAATAATCTGTACTAATCTTTGTCTTTCATAATCATTATCTTCAACTACTAACACCCGTACCATATATTTGTCCCCCATGATATATGATTTTCCAATACAATATTACCATTAATTGCATTTCAATACAAGAATTATGTATATTTTTGTATAAAAATCTAGATAGAGCAGTATTTTATTATATTTATCTAATTGTTTTCAAAAAAAAAGGCAGAGAAATAAAATTTATTTCTCTACCTTTTTATTAATCATTATTGCTCTTCAAACTCATCCTTACCTACACCACAAACTGGACATACCCAATCATCAGGAAGATCTTCAAAAGCTGTTCCAGGAGCTATTCCGTTATCAGGATCTCCTTCATTAGGATCATAAACATAACCGCATACTAAACATACCCATTGATTCATAATATTTCTCCCTTCATAATTATATCAAAAGCAACTGTAACGTTGCTTTTTTATAGAGTATTTAAATCTTATGTCTTAATATCGGTAAAATACATGAATATTCGAAAAACTAGAGTATGAATATTATACCACTTGTATATTAGTAATGCAATAATTGTTAAATACTAGCTATTTATTTTCTGGTGCTCCATTATATACCAAGCCATTTTTGCTTTCTACGGTTATTAATGTACCAGTTCTAATTAATTCAACAGCATTTTCAGCAGCAACGATTACAGGAATATCTAAGGTTCTTCCTACTATTGCAGCATGTGAGTTTTCACCATTTTCTCTTTCTTCTACAACAATAGCTGAAGCCTTTTTAATATATGGAAGAAAATCATTATTAGTACTATAGGTAACCAATATATCTCCTTTTTTGAAATGCTTATCAGCTTCCTCTAATACCTTTATTACTCTGGCTGTACCCGATACTGTTTTTTTACCTATGCCTTTTCCTTTAACCAAGACATTGCCTACAATGTGAACTTTTAAAAGATTGGTAGTGCCACTTACTCCAACAGGAACACCAGCAGTAATAACAATAATATCACCATTCTTAGCTATGCCTGTTTCTATAGACTTTTCAACTGCTTGATTAAACAGTTCATCTGTTGTGTTTTTTAAATCGGTTTTAACAGGTATGCATCCCCAAACCAAACTTAATTGCCTCCAAGTCATATCATCAACAGTACAGCCTATAACTGGAGAGCAAGGGCGAAACTTTGAAACCATTCTTGCGGTACCACCTGAACGTGTCACCGTAACAATACATGCTGCATTTAAATCCGCAGCCGTTGTACAAGTAGCGTGGCTTATAGCATTAGTTATATTGGTTTGGATAGAACTATGAAACTCTCTCATATTCTTAATATAATCAATAGAACTTTCTGTTCTTTCAGCAATTGTTGACATCATTATAACACTTTCAAGAGGGTAAGCACCTTGTGCAGTTTCTCCTGAAAGCATAATAGCATCAGTACCGTCAAAAATAGCGTTGGCAACGTCATTTGCTTCTGCTCTTGTAGGCCTTGGATTCCTAACCATAGAATCCAACATCTGGGTAGCAGTAATTACTGGTTTGCCTATCCTCTTTGCTTTTTTAATAAGCATTTTTTGTACCAAAGGAACTTCTTCTATTGGAATTTCAACTCCTAAATCTCCTCTAGCAACCATAATTGCATCTGCTACTTCCAATATTTCATCAATATTGTCTACACCATCCCTGTTTTCAATCTTAGCAATAATATCAATGTCACTTCCGCCATTTTCCTCAAGAATTTTACGTATCTTAATGACATCGTTTGCAGAACGGATAAAAGATGCTGCAATATAATCAAAACCTTTTTTAATCCCAAACTTAATATCTTCAATATCTTTTTCAGTTAAAGGAGGAAGGTTTACATAAACATCTGGAATGTTTACACCTTTTTTAGAACTTAAAGGGCCACCGTTAATTACTTCACATTCAACTTCAGTGTCTGTCAAGTTCTTAACCCTAAGCTCTATAAGTCCGTCATCTATAAGTACTCTGCCTCCTCTTTTTAAATCAAAAGGTAAGTTTTTGTAAGTTACACTAACCCTAGTCTCATCACCCTCTACTTCCTCAGTAGTAAGAGTAAATATCTGTCCTTGTTGTAAATATATTTGATCTTTTACAAAATCCTTAATACGTATTTCGGGACCCTTAGTGTCTAAAAGTAACGGAATGGGAGCGTTTAGCTCCTCCCTTGCTTTAATAACATTATTAATTATTTTTTCCTGAGACTCATATGTCCCATGAGAAAAATTTATTCTTGCTGCATTCATACCATTTTTAATTAGTTTTTTTATTGTGTCAACATCACTTGTAGCTGGACCTATTGTACATACAATTTTTGTTTTTCTCATTACTACCTCCAGTTAATCTGTAAATAACAAATAAGATATTCTTTAATCAAAAACAGAGCATTATCTTATTATAATGATAATATTTTTGATACTTCATACATTCTTTCATCAATAGTTTTTTTCATATTCAATGCTTCATTAATATCAAAATCTACATATTTACCATCTCGATATGCAATAACACGATTGCTTTTACCTTCACATAGAAGGTCTACAGCTATTGCTCCCATCATTGAAGCATGAAGCCTGTCCAAAGCAGAAGGGCTTCCACCTCTTTGTAAATGACCTAAAATAGAAGCTCTGGTTTCTATACCAGTTAACTCTTCTATTTTAGCAGCTAGCTTTTCAGATCCTCCTACACCTTCCGCAACAATAATTAAATAATGTTTTTTTCCTTGTTTTTTACTATCTAATATTTCTCTAACAATTTCTTCATCAGAAGGTCTTTCTTTTTCAGGTATCAAAACCATTTCTGCTCCATTACTTATAGAACTCCAAAGAGCTATATAACCTGCATTTCTTCCCATAACTTCTACAATACTGCATCTTTCATGAGATGTAGATGTGTCTCTTATTTTATTAATAGCTTCCATTGCTGTATTTACTGCAGTATCAAAACCTATTGTATAATCTGTACAAGCTATATCTAAATCAATAGTACCGGGGATACCAATAGTATTAATTCCTAAGCGGGATAATTTTTCCGCTCCTTGTAATGAGCCATCTCCCCCTATTACTACAAGGCCTTCCATTCCAAATACTTTACACATTTCAGCAGCCCTTTTTTGTCCTTCTTCCTTTACAAATTCAGCACATCTTGCTGTCTGGAGAATTGTACCACCCCTTTGAATGGTATCAGATACACTCTTTGTATTCATTTCAAATATATCTCCATTAATTAAGCCATTATATCCCTTTCTAACTCCCATTACTTTAAGTCCTTTTGAAATAGCTGTACGAACAACGGATCTAATAGCAGCATTCATTCCCGGAGCATCTCCACCACTTGTCAATACACCAATTGTACTTATTTTCTTGCTCATTCTTCTACCTCCACAATAATATACTTTATCTTTAAGTTAATTATTATAATACTAAAATAATCCCCTATTTTATCACATATACATTGTAATCAATTTGTATTTTGTTTGCAATAAAAAGATATTATTATCTCTTCAAAAAAGTTTTATTTTAAAAAAACATTACCTTCACCTAGCAGTTGATTTAATTTAGAAAGTAAATCTTCTTTAGCATCAACCCATAAACTTTCCGATGCCTTCATAGTTTCCTTTGTTGCCTCTATGTGTATGATGACGGGAATATTTCCTTTGGAAGTCTTAAGAATTTCTGTCAGTTCATCTATAGTTTCAATTTTGTCTTTGGATGCAGGTATCTTTAAATAAAGCTTTCCATTATATTTTTCCCTTGAATTCTTAATCTTATCAAAAGGAATTATTTCTTCGCATATTAATTTACCATCTTCTTCTTCTTTTAAGGCAACTCTTCCTTTAACAAATATTATTTCATCTTCATTAAGATAACTTTGATATTCTTCATATTTATTAGGAAATACTATTATCTCTATAGAACCATATAAATCTTCTAAACTGATAAATGCCATCAATTGATTCTTTCTTGTAGATTTAATACTTTTGGCAGTAATCATTCCACCTAACCTTACCACTTGTCCATCAACTAGGGAAGGCTTCCCCTCTGATTCATGATTAATAAAATCGAAACTTGAAGCATTTGAGTTTTTCTTTAATTCTTCTTCATATTCATCTAAAGGATGTCCAGTTAAATACATCCCCAATACTTCTTTTTCCATTAGTAAAAAAACTTTTGGTGGGTATTCTTCTATGTCAGGAAGAATATCTTCTTTAATAACATCTTCTTGTCCAAAATCAAATAAATTAATTTGTCCTTCCAAAGTTTTTTTCCTTCTATCATTGATGTTATCAGCTATTTGTTTAAAAACTGCAATATATTGGCTTCTTTTCCCTCCTAAGGAGTCAAAAGCTCCAGCTTTAATTAAGCTTTCAATACTTCTTTTGTTTAAATCTCCACTATCCATCCTTTCAAAAAAATCAGTCATGCTAATAAATTTTCCATTTTTATTCCTTTCTTCAACAATAGAAGAAATCATAGCCCTTCCTACATTTTTAATGGCAGCTAGTCCATATCTTATTTTCCCATTGGAAACTGAAAAAGAAGCTATTCCTTCATTAATATCAGGAGAAATAATTTCAATTCCCATATCTCTACAAGCATAAATATACTCTTTTAGCTTATCCGTATTATCCATAACAGAAGTCATTAAAGCTGCCATAAACTCAATTGGATAATGAGCCTTTAACCATGCTGTATGATAGGCTATTACAGCATACGCAGCTGCATGGGATTTATTAAAAGCATATTTTGCAAAATCAGTCATTTCATCAAATATCTTTTCTGCAATATCTTCTGGTATACCTTTATTTATGCATCCCGGGACATCTTTACCATTACCATATATAAAGTTTTTCCTTTCCTCTGCCATAACATCTGCTTTTTTCTTAGACATAGCCCTTCGCACTAAATCACTCCGGCCAAGACTATATCCTGATAGCTCTCTTACTATTTGCATTACCTGTTCTTGATATACAATACAACCGTAAGTAGTACTTAAGATAGGCTCTAAAGCATCAGTAGCATATTCTATTGCTTCAGGCTTGTTTTTTCCCTTAATATATTTAGGTATAAAATCCATAGGACCGGGCCTATAAAGAGAGATTCCTGCAATAATATCCTCAAAAGTTCTCGGCTGAAGTTCTTTCATAAAAGTCCTCATGCCACTACTTTCTACCTGGAATACTCCCTCCGTTTTTCCAACAGAAATCAGATCATATACTTCTTTACAATTAAAATCAATGTTATCAATATCTATTTTTATATTATAGTTAGCCTCTATTTGTTCTAAGGCATTACGAATTACAGTTAAGGTCCTTAAACCTAAAAAATCCATCTTTAAAAGTCCTAATTCTTCTAAGGTAGTCATAGGAAACTGAGTTGTAATAACCCCTTCATTAGAATTTAAAGGTACATACTCCATTATTGGTTTTTTGGATATTACTACCCCTGCAGCATGGGTAGAAGAATGCCTGGGAAGGCCTTCTAGTCTTCTTGACATATCTATAAGATAGTGTACTTCTTCATCATTTTCATACAAAGCTTTTAATTCACTATTAATCTCTAATGCCCTGTCTATAGTTATTCCCAGTTCTGTAGGAATCATCTTAGCTACTTTATCAACTTCTGCATAAGGCATGTTTATTGCCCTTCCTACATCTCTAATCACGGCTCTGGCAGACATAGTTCCAAAAGTAATTATTTGTGCAACTCTGTCTTCCCCATATTTTTTGATAACATAATCTATGACTTCCTGTCTTCTTTCATAGCAAAAATCAATATCTATATCAGGCATACTTACTCTTTCAGGATTTAAAAATCTTTCAAAAAGTAATTGATATTTTATAGGATCAATATTAGTAATTTGAAGACAATATGATACCATACTTCCAGCAGCAGAACCTCTGCCTGGTCCTACCATAATCCCATTGTCCTTAGCATATTTTATAAAGTCCCATACAATAAGAAAATAATCAACATATCCCATCTGCTCAATTATAGATAACTCATATTCTAACCTGTCTTTAAGTTCATCATTTGCATTAGGGTATCTTAAACTAAAACCCTCAAAGCATAGTTTTCTTAAATATTCTTTTGCCGTATATCCCGCTGGCACATCATATTCCGGTAGTTTAAGTTCATGAAAGGTAAATTCCACATTACATCTCTTAGCTATTTCACAGGTGTTTTTTAGGGCTTCTTTTGCATAGGGAAATCTTTCATACATTTCTTTTGGAGATTTAAGATAAAATTCTCCTCCAGGATAAATCATTCTATCTTCATCATCTAAGGTCTTTGCCGTTTGAATACAAAGTAATATCTCGTGTGCTTTATTATCATCTTTATAAATATAGTGAATATCATTGGTTGCAACTAAAGGAATACCTGTTTCTTTACTCATACGAATCAGATTTTGATTTACGTGTGTTTGCTCTTTAAGTCCATGATCTTGAAGTTCAAGGTAAAAATTCCCTTTGCCTAATATCTCCTCATATTCAAGTGCTATTTCCTTTGCCTTTTCGTAAGATTCTTCCCTAATGGTCTTGGCTACTGGTCCAGCAAGGCAAGCACTTAAAGCTATTAAGCCTTTAGAATATTTTTTCAAGAGTTCTAAATCTATTCGCGGTTTATGGTAAAAACCTTCTATAAAGCCATATGAAACTAATTTAATAAGGTTTTTATAGCCTTCCATATCTTCAGCTAAAAGAACAAGATGAAAATAATTAGCATCTTGTTTTTCCTTATCAAAACGGCTTCTAGGTGCTACATATATTTCGCAGCCAATAATAGGCTTAATTCCTTGTTTTTTAGCCTCTTTATAAAAATCAATAACCCCGTACATAGTTCCATGGTCAGTAATCGCAATACTATCCATACCCAGTTCTTTAGTTCTTGAGATTAATTCCTTAATCTTGGCAGAACCATCTAAAAGACTATATTCAGTATGAACATGAAGATGTGTAAAAGGCATTGAATTTGATCTAAGCTTATCCATACTTTGCATCCTTCCATACTTAAAGCTTATATTATAAGCTTATTATAGCATACTATTTATAATATTATATAATTGCTTTGCTAAATAAACTTATTATCCTTTGAATTTTATTGTATAATTTTTATTAATATAGTAATATCAACATCGAAGCTTTTATATAAATAACAATTGGCTATTTCTCAAAATAAAACTCCTTAGCATAAATATTTTTTAATCCAATAAATTTACAGAGTTGAATAAAATGAAAAAAATTCTGTCCTACCTTAAACCTTACCGTAAAGCTGCTATCCTTGCACCTTTACTAATGTTTATAGAAGTTCTTATGAATTTACTTCAACCTACTCTACTTGCCAATATTGTTGATGAAGGAGTTAATACAGGAAATATCTCATATATAATAAAAACCGGAATTATAATGATTGCTATTTCTCTTATTGGGGGTATAGGTGGCTTTGGCTGCACTATTGCTTCTGCTATAGCTAGCCAAAATTTTGGTGCTGACCTTAGGTCAGATTTATTTAAAAAAATTCAAAGTTTTTCATTTTCTAATCTTGATAAATTTAAAACCGGTTCACTTATTACCAGACTTACAAATGATGTAACTCAAGTACAAAACATTGTACTTATGTCTTTAAGAATAATGGTAAGGGCTCCTCTTTTATTTATAGGTGGAATTATTATGGCTATGTCCATTAATCTTAGATTAACCCTAGTATTAATTATTTCTATTCCAATACTCATTATTTCTTTATCTTTTATAATCAAAAAGGGCTTTCCTCTTTTTAGCTTAGTTCAAAAAAGGATAGACCGTGTCAATATGGTAATGCGAGAAAATCTTGCAGGTATTAGGGTTGTAAAAGCCTTTGTCAGAGAAGACACAGAAAAAAACAGATTTAATACTGCCAATCTTGAGCTTCAGATACTATGACAAAAGCTTCAAGACTTATTGCCTTTACCATGCCAATTATGATGCTTATTATGAACTTATCTATGGTAGCTGCTCTTTGGTTTGGTGGACTGCAAGTAAATGCAGGAACCATGACAGAAGGGCAAATCATTGCATTTATAAATTACCTGACACAAATATTGTTTTCACTACTTATGATTGCTTTTATTCTTATGATGGCATCCAGGGCTAAAATATCTACTGAAAGAATTATTGAAGTTTTAGAAACTGAAGTTGATATTAAAGATGAAGAATCCTCAAAAGACTTAAAAATAACAAAAGGAGAAATTGTTTTTGAAAATGTTTCCTTTAGATATGAAAGAGCAAAGGGTGAGCCTGTTTTAAAGAATATCTCATTTAAAGTAGAAAGTGGCCAAACCGTTGCAATCTTAGGTGGAACAGGCTCTGGTAAAACTAGCTTAGTAAGCCTAATTCCAAGACTATATGATGTAACTGATGGAAGAATTCTAATTGATAATATAGATATCCGCGAGTATAAACTTGATTCCTTAAGAAAAGCAATTGGTATGGTGCTCCAAAAATCTATACTTTTTTCTGGTACCATAAGAGATAACCTTAAATGGGGAAACGAACATCTTTCTGATAATAAAATGATTGAAGCATGCAAAACTGCTTGTGCTCATGATTTCATTATAAGTTTCCCTGAACAATATGACACTGTTTTAGGGCAAGGAGGCGTAAACTTATCTGGTGGACAAAAACAACGTCTATCAATTGCACGTACTTTAATTAAAGAACCTAAAATTTTAATATTGGATGATAGCACTAGTGCAGTAGATATGGAAACAGAAGCAAAAATACAAAACGCTTTAAAACAAATAAAAGGATGTACAATTATCATTATTGCTCAAAGAATTACTTCTGTAATGAATGCTGATAAAATAATTGTCCTAGAAGACGGAGAAATAGTAGCTGAAGGAAATCATGAAGAATTGCTTAAAAACAGCCCTATCTATCAAGATATATATCATTCCCAAATAAGAGAGGGGGATATAATAAATGACTAACCATGAAAACAAAAAAAATCGATCAGCTATTGCTTTTAAGGGAGGTCATCGTCATAATATTGGAGCTCCAGTTATTAAAGCAAAAAATTTTAAAAATACTCTTTATAGACTTTGGGCTTATCTAAAATATCAAAAATTTAAACTACTTTTAGTAGTTATTATGGTTATAGTCAGCTCTATTTTCATGCTAGGAGGGCCTTATCTTATTGGAGTTGCTATTTATTACTACATTATCCCCCGAGATATTAAGGGACTTTTTAATATTATTATTCTTTTGATTGCTTTTTATGGCCTAGGTGCCTTTACAAATTGGCTTCAAATGTATCTTATGGTAGGCGTAGCTCAAAATATAGTTTTTAAAATAAGAAAGGACGTATTTGATAAATTACAGAGTCGCCTTTAAAATTTTTTGATAGTAGCACAAGAGGAGAATTAATGAGCCGCTTAACAAATGATATAGATAATATTAGTAATACGCTAAATACTAGTACTACTCAAGTTATTTCAAGTATAATTACCATTTTAGGTACTGTTATTATGATGCTTTATTTAAATCCTTTTTTAACTTTTGTTAATATGCTTGTAATTCCTACAATGATGCTTATTACAAGCAAAATTGCAAAAAGAACTAGAAAATACTTTCTTAATCAACAAGAATCCTTAGGAAAACTAAATGGAATTATTGAAGAATGTATATCAGGCCAAAAACTTGTAAAGGTATTTACTAGAGAAGAAAAACAAATCGAAGAATTTAATAATTCAAATGATGATTTGAAAAAAATAGGGATTAAAGCTTTAATTTTATCAGGATTTATTCCCCCTCTTATAAATCTACTTAATAATATCAACTTTGCATTCATAGCCGGCATAGGAGGTTGGCTAGCTGTAAAAGAAATCATTACTATAGGTGTTATTGCCAGTTTTATAAATTATTCGAAACAATTTACCAGACCAATTAATGAATTAGCAAATCAATTTAATATGCTACAGACAGCTATTGCAGGTGCAGAAAGAGTCTTTGAAATAATGGATGAAAAACCAGAAAAAGAAGATGAAGAAGATGCAATTAAGCTATCTAAGATATCAGGAAAAGTAGACTTTGAAAATGTTGACTTTTCATATGATGAAAAAACTCCTGTCCTTAAAAATGTAAATCTTCATATAAATCCTGGCGAAACTATTGCCCTGGTTGGACCTACAGGAGCTGGCAAAACAACAATTATAAATCTCTTAACAAGATTTTATGATATACAAAAAGGTTCTATTAAAATAGATGGAGTAGATATAAAAAAGATAAATAGAAAGAGTCTGCGTTCTTCTTTAGGAATTGTACTTCAAGATGCCTATCTTTTTTCTGAAACCGTAAGAGAAAACATTCGCTATGGACGCCTTGATGCAACAGATGAAGAAGTAGAAAGAGCAGCAAAACTTGCTAATGCCCATAAATTTATCCAAAGACTTCCTCAAGGCTATGATACTATATTATCTGAAGATGCAAGTAATCTAAGTCAAGGACAAAAACAACTTCTTACTATAGCAAGAGCAATATTGGCAAATCCTTCTATACTAATACTTGACGAAGCAACTAGCAGTGTTGATACCCGTACAGAAATGCATATTCAAGAAGCTATGTTAAATTTAATGAAAGGAAGAACTTCCTTTGTAATTGCCCATAGATTAAGCACAATAAGAGACGCAAGTCAAATTGTTGTAATCAATGATGGCCAAATTATAGAAAAAGGTAGCCATGATGAATTGTTAAAGCAAAAAGGGTTTTATTACAATTTGTATATGACTCAATTTAGAAAAAGAACTATATAATTGATAAATGCCCTTTTAATTAAAAGGGCATTTATTCTATGAATCCATTATAATTATTTATATAATTTTTATTTTGTAAGTATGAAAAATATTTTCTAATAGATTCTATATTAGTATCTATAAATACATCAGGATATCCTAAAGCTTTTAAAGACTCTTCGTACTGTTTAATTTCAGCTTCTCCCACATTCTCTAATTCAATATTTTGATGATATAAATACTGAATAAAATGCTCCATACCTGAAATATATCTTATCCTATTCTCCATGGATGTTTCATAAGTACTAAAGACATCAGCAACCTCTTTATTTACCATTTCCAAATCCATAAATTACCTCCTCCTAATAATAATCTTTTATAATAACAGAAATATACATCTCTGTAACTTATTATAACATTAATTCTATATTTTTCCATGATAAAAAAATATACTTTTTCTTACACATTATATTTTTTTTCGAATAAATACCCTCAATCATAAGTTAAGATTGAGGGTAACAACTTAATAAATTTACAAATATAATACATATCGAATCATAAACCAGAAATGACAGATGCTACCACCTAATACGAAAAGATGAAACAACTCATGAAAGCCAAAATATTTTAAGTTTATTTTTGGCCATTTAGTAGCATAGATAATTCCTCCTATTGTATAAAGTAAGCCTCCCGCTACAAGCCAATTTAAGCCTTGAGGAGAAATTGCATTAACTAATGGTACAAAAGCAATGATTACCATCCATCCCATTCCAATGTAAAACAAGGTTGACAACCATCTTGGTGCATTAAACCAAAAAATTTTCAATAAAATCCCAATAACAGCAATACTCCATATGCAAGCAAATAAACTCCAACCCCAAACACCTCTTAAAGCAGTTAAACATACAGGGGTATAGGTCCCAGCAATTAAAACATAAATCATCATATGGTCTATTTTTTGAAGAATTTCTATTTTGTTTTTAGGTAAGTTTAAGGCATGGTATAAAGTACTGGCTGTATAAAGCAAAATTAAACTTATTCCAAATACACTAAAAGATACTATATGCCATGTTGTTCCTTTCACCACTGCAAAATAAACTAAAAATACTAAACCAATAAAGGATAATATATCTCCTATCAAATGAGTTAAGGCATTCATAGGTTCTCTCATTTTATAAAACATGTAACCACTCCTTACGTAGTATTGTGTACTACTTATAATCTTATTGATATGATATCATATATATTTTTATAGTTCAATATATTGTTGATGTAGTTTTTATATGGTTTTATTTAATATAATATATATATATTATTACTCTGGTTCCATACATGAATAATAGCTACTTGTCATATTGATTATATATGCTATAATAATAGTATAAGATATATGTTAGGAGAGATTTCATGGACTTTAATAAAGAAACTCTTATTGGCCTTATTAAAGAATTTGCTGACTTAGAGGGAATAGAACTATCAGATATCCCTAATATAGATTTATATATGGATCAGGTTACTACCTTTTTTGATGACAAACTTGAAAATTGGAAACTAGAGGATGATGATAAAATCCTTACAAAAACAATGATTAATAATTATGCTAAGGCAGATATATTATTTCCTCCAATAAAGAAAAAATACTCTAAAGAGCATATGGTTTTATTAATAATTATTTATCATTTAAAACAAATACTTTCTCTTAATGATATACATACTGTATTATCTCCCATTATTCAAAAAAAAATACAAAAAGACTTTGATAGCAATAATTTATTTGATTTATATGAGCAATTTTTACTTATTCAAAATAATGAATTTAAAAGTTTCGAAGAAGACTTTTCTAAAACTGTAAATGAGCTTTTTGATAAGTCAGATATTGATGATGGTAAAAACTATACTTTACTCCTTATCATCATAATTAATTTAGTTATTTCATCTAACATTAGAAAGGTTTTTGCTGAAAAATTAATCCGCAAATTCCCAGAAATTTTTAATAAAAAAACAGATGCCTGAATTTAATTCAGGCATCTGTTTTTTTATTCTTTATGGGAATTAAGAAACTCTACTAATGCATTTACTGCTTCTTCTTCATCCTCACCTTCTGCACGAATAGTTAGTTCTTGTCCTTCCAAAGCTCCTAAAGACATCATTCCCATTATACTTTTGGCATTAACTTGTTTTTCTTCCATTAAGACATGGACTTGGCTTTCATATTGACTGGCAATCTGAACAAATAAAGCTGCCGGTCTAGCTTCTAAACCTGATTCAATTTTTACAATTACTTTTTTCTCAATCATAATATCCTCCATTCTGTCAAGTTGACATATATTTGTAAGCAAACAATTGACTTTATTTAGTTATTAATTATTATCCTCCTCTTTGTTCCCTTAGCCTGTCGGCTATAGTACTTATCTTTCTAAGTCTATGATTAACTCCTGATTTTCCTACAGGAGGATCTAGCATCGCTCCAAGTTCTTTATAGCTAGCTTCAGTAAATTTAATTCTGTATCTTGCTATTTCCTCTAAATTCTTTGGTAGACTGGATAAGCCTACGGTTTTATCAATATACTCAATATCCTCAACTTGCCTTACAGCTGCTGAAACTGTCTTTTTTAAATTAGCTGTTTCACAGTTTACAATGCGGTTAACATTATTCCTCATTTCTTTAATAATTCGAACATTTTCTAAATCCATTAAAGCTAAATGAGCTTCCATTACATTGAGAATATCAACAATTTGTTCTCCTTCTTTTAAGTATACTATATGATGATTTTTCCTCTTAACAATTTTGGCATCCATATTAAATGAATTAATTAGTTCTTTTAAGTCTTTACTATGTTCATAATCCTGATTAACAAATTCTAAATGGTAAGTTTTTTCAGGATTACTTAATGATCCTGCTCCTAAAAAGGCTCCCCTTATGTATGCTCTTTTGCAACATGTACTTTTTATGATTAAAGGGTAAATTCCTTTTCTTCTATAGATTCTACCATCTTTTTCTTCTATTAATCCCGTTGCCTTTAGTATCTTAATTGAACTGGCAGAATCGGTAATATAAAGAAAATAAACTTTATTTTTCTTAAGTTGTGTATTTTTCCTTACTAGAACTTCTGTATTAATATTAAAAGTTTTTTTCATTAATGTAAAGTATTTTCTAGCAACAGCTGGATTTTCAGTTTGAAATTTAATAGATACCTTCTTTTCCTCGTGGACCAAAACTTCCCCACAAATATTTATTAATGCAGATATCTCAGCTATATTACAATGTCTTCCCCCATCAATATGACGAGTAAGCTCATTCTTCACCCGGGAAGAAAAAGACAATTTTTTCACCTCCAGAGAGCTACTGACAATAATTCATTATAACATCTATTATTGTTTTTGCTAATTTTTCAGGGTCATGACGTATCAATCCTTTATCTTCGTATATCTTTAGAACGGACGCTTCAATAAGTTTAAAGCCTCTTTCATTTATTTTTTTTGTATCGTAAGAAATTTCGCTTGCTCCATCTTTATAATACCTTTCTAATATTTCTTTAGGAATTGGATCATTATTTGCAATAATAAAATCAATAATACCTTTTCCCCCATAGTGTTCTAGCTCATCCACATGCATTAATAAATCAAAACCATCAGTTTCCCCGGGTTGAGTCATTACATTTCCTATATATATTTTTATTGCTTTTGAATTTCTGATAGCTTCCGGAACATTATTCACTAAAATATTTGGAAGAATACTTGTGTATAAACTTCCAGGCCCTAAAATAATAGCATCTGCAGATTCTATAGCTTTTAACACTTCATCAAGAGGTTCAGGATTTTTAGGTGCTAAATAAACTTCTTTAATGGGAGTCTGTTTTTGTTTGCTTTTTTCAACAATCTGAGTCTCACCGCATACAACTTCTCCATCTTTAAAGATAGCACAAAGCTGAACATCTTGCTTAGTAACAGGAAGAACTTTTCCCTTTACTGCAAGTACTTCACTTACCTTTTGTACTGCTTCTTCAAAATTTCCACAAATACTTGTCATAGCAGCTAAAAATAAGTTTCCAAAACTTTGTCCTGCTAACCTACCTTCTATAAAACGATAACCAAAAAGCTTTTCCATAGTTGGCTCTGTATTAGCTAAGGCTAAAATACAGTTTCTTATATCCCCCGGAGGAAGCATCTTCATTTCTTCTCTAAGAATTCCAGAACCGCCTCCATTATCTGCAACAGTTACTACTGCTGTAATATTAGTTGTAAATTTTTTTAAACCCCTAAGCATTGTTGAAAGCCCAGTGCCCCCACCTATAGCAACAAGCTTCATATCATTTAAACTACTAATATTTAATCTATTCATATAGATTCCTCATTTTCCAATTTTATAGTCTTTATCAATATCCCTATGTTGAAAAACAGTACGATGTCCTTTATCTTTTAAGACTTTAAATAAAGCATTAGCTAAAGTAACAGATCTATGTTTTCCTCCCGTACATCCAATGCTAATAACTAATTGATTCTTACCTTCTTTTATATAGTTTGGAATTAAAAATTCTACTAAATCAACCATCTTAGTTAAAAATGTCTGACTTTCTTTCCAACTCATAACATATTCCCTAACTTCTTCATCGTTACCTGTTTTATTCCTCATATCAGGGATATAATAGGGATTAGGAATAAATCTAACATCAAAAACCAAATCAGAATCATTAGGAATTCCATACTTAAAGCCAAAAGACAAAACTGTAATCATTAAACTTTCAAAAGGTTTTTCTTCAACAAAAATATGAAATAGTTCTTCTTTTAATTGCCTAGTCAATACATTACTTGTATCTATAATATAATCTGCTCTTTCTTTTACATCTTTGAGAATTTCTCTTTCTCTTTCAATTCCTACATTAATTCTTTCATTTCCTATCAAAGGATGTTTCCTTCTAGTTTCTTTAAATCTTTTTACCAAAACTTCATCCGATGCATCTAAAAAAAGTATTTCATAACTATAGCCTTTAGACTTTAATTCTTGTAAACTCTCGAATAAATCAGAAAAGAGTTTTCCACCTCTAGTGTCAATTCCAACCGCTACTTTATCAATTTCATTTCCCGGAGTAGAACATACTTCTGCAAATTTAAGAATTAAAGCTGGAGGAAGATTATCTACACAAAAAAAACCTAAATCTTCCAACATCTTTGCCGCTGTACTTTTCCCTGCACCAGACATCCCAGTCACGATGACAAAACGCATGATAATCCTCCTTTAAAATATGTCCTTACTATTAAATAATACTATTTTATCATATGTTAATAAATAATATATTGTAAATTCCATTTTATTCTTCTCCAATTATTTTAATCTCCGGTTCCATTTTTACACAATACTTATCATATACTGTGCCTTGAACAAATTCTATTAAATCAATTACATCTTTAGCTGTTGCATTATCTTTGTTGATTATAAAACCACAATGCTTTTGAGATACTTCTGCTCCTCCAATACAATAACCCCGAAGTCCTGAATCCATTATTAGTTTTCCTGCATAATAACCAGGAGGTCTTTTAAAAGTACTGCCAGCACTAGGCATATTAATAGGCTGTTTGTCTGCTCTTTGCTGAGCTAAATAATTCATTTTTTCTTCAATTTCTTTTTTATTGCCCTTCTTAAGTTTTAATCTAGCACTAAGTAATATATAATTATTCCTTTGTAAGATGCTAGTCCTATATCCTAATTCTAATTCTTCATTGCTAAGAACTATTTCATTGCCATTTTCATCTAATAGTTCAGCATTTTCTAATACTTGCTTAATTTCTCCGTCATAAGCTCCTGCATTCATATATACAGCACCACCCAAAGTCCCTGGAATGCCAGCTGCAAATTCAAATCCTGTAAGACTATTATCTTTTATTTTATTAGCCAGGGATGAAAGTAGTATTCCAGCTTCTGCCCATACTTTGTCTTCTGTAATTTCAACCTTGCTCATATTTTTAAAGATTTGTATAATCACACCCCTAAAACCCTTATCACGAACTAGCAAATTGCTCCCATTTCCCATTAAATAAAAAGGAATTTCATTTTCCCTACATATTTTTAAAGCATATTTAATTTGTTCCTTATTAGAAGGAGAAATAAATATATCCACAGGTCCTCCTATTTTAAAAGTGGTATGCTTTTTCATAGGCTCGTCTATTTTTATTAACTCTTTAGGAATATATTCTAAGAATTTATTGTATAATTTTTCCTTATTCAACTTATTCACCTCGTACACCAATGTTATAGTTAAAATATACTTTCTTTTCTATCCACTCTATATATAGATTGTTCTTATCCTTCTATAGTATATTCATATTTAGAAATAAAAAGTTGTTTACCTATGCAATTATTATAATATATATTTAACATAAAAACAAAACCTCTCAAAAATTATGAGAGGTTTAAATGTTTGATATAGTTATTTATTTCCCAAGCATTGCTGCTCCTATAATTCCTGCATCATTTCCCAACTCTGCAACTTTTAGTTTTGTTTTTGCAGGACCAAGACCATAAGCATCTCTATCAAGAATATCTCTTAATGGTTTAAGTAGATATTCGCCTTGTCCGCTTATTCCTCCACCAATAATTACTACTTCAGGCTGCAATATGTTTACCATATTTACTATTCCTGCTCCAAGATATTTAAAATAATTGTCAATTACTTCACTTGCTACTTTATCTCCATTTTGAGCTGCATCAAATGGAGTTTTAGCATTAATTCTATTAATCTCTCCATTCACCATGCTATTAAGCTGAGATTCAGGATGTCTTATAGCCGCAATTTTACTTTCTCTAATTAAAGCAGTAGCTGAAGCATAAACTTCCCAACAGCCTTTTCTTCCACAAGTACATTGCTCTCCATCTACTACAATAACATGATGACCTATTTCTCCACCTGCATTAAAACTACCGCTATAAATTTTTCCATCGATAATAATTCCGCCACCAATTCCAGTACCTAAAGTTACAGTTACTGAGCTATTATACTCTTTTGCTGCTCCTGCAACTGCTTCCCCTAAAGCAGCACAATTAGCATCATTTTCTAAATAAATCGGGATATTTATATATTGCTGAAGCTCCTTACAAAGGGGCACATTTTTAAAATTTAAATTATTACTATAAACAAGAATACCATTCTCAGGATCAGGAAGACCTGGACTTCCCACTCCTATGGAATGAAGATCTTCTAAAGAAACATTGTTTTCCTTTATCAAATCTAAACATAAATTACCCATATCTTTTATTATTTCTTGATAATTTCTTTGTCTTAAGGTTGGAATACTTTTTTTATTTATCAATTTGCCTTCTTTGGTAACAAGCCCTGCTGCAATTTTTGTACCTCCAAGATCAACTCCAATATAATACATATTATCCCTCCATCAAATAAATATTTAATACTCTAATTCTTTTTCTTCTCTTTTTCTTTTAATGTTTTCTGTTATTCTATTATTTAGCTCTTCTGCTGCATTATAGCCCATCTTTTTCTGTCTATGATTTACTGCTGCAGTTTCACAAATAATAGCTAAATTTCTTCCTGGTCTAACAGGAATAGAATTACAAACAACCTTATTCCCTAGAAATTCAATATATTCTTCTGAAAGACCTAACCGGTCATATTCTTTTTGCTCGTCCCACAATTCCATCTTTATTACTAAATCGATATTATGAACATCTTTTACTGAGCCGACCCCATATAATCTTTTTACATCAACTATTCCTATACCTCTTAATTCAATAAAATGTCTAATAACTTGAGGACAGCTACCTATCAAGGTCTGATTTGAAACCTTTTTAATTTCTACTACATCATCAGCTACAAGGCGGTGTCCTCTTTTAATAAGCTCTAGTGCCGCTTCGCTTTTCCCGACTCCACTTTCGCCCATAATAAGTACACCTTCACCAAAAATGTCCACCAATACTCCATGTATAGTCATTCTTGGAGCTAATTCTACCTTTAGCCATCTAATTAGTTCTGCCATAAACTCTGATGTTGTTTCTTCCGTCAATAAAATTGGAACTTTATACTTATTAGCATAAGTTATCATTTCAGGAAAAGGCTTAAGGTCTCTGCACATAATTAAACAAGGAATTTCAAAACTAAACAAGCGTTCTAATGTCTTACACCTTAATTCTTCTTCCATCTTACTTAAATATGTATATTCAACTTTACCTATTATCTGAACCCGCTCGGAATCAAAATAATCAAAGAAACCTGCTAATTGAAGTGCTGGACGATTTACATCGGTTTGACTAATAGAGATATGCTCAAAATCAATATCAGGAGTACTATTTTCTAATTTAAATTTTTCTATTATCTTATCAATTTTTACATCATACAAAAATATCCCTCTCTTCACTATAACCTTTTATTAATTTTATCATAGTTTTTAGCAAAATCAATAAATTAATGTATATATAAGAAAATAAATAAAAACGAAGAATAATCTCTTCGTTTCTATAATCTTTACTTGGTGTTTTTATGAAAAAAATTATAAACATTTTCTGCAACTTTATCAGGAATACCCTCTACACTTTTTATTTCTTCCAGACTTGCTTCTTTAATCTTTTTTACACTTTTAAAATGTTCAAGAAGGTTTTTCTTTCTTCTAGGTCCTACCCCAGGGATTTCGTCTAATAAGGATTGTATTTGTGCTTTACTTCTAAGTTTTCTATGATATTCTATAGCAAAACGATGGGCCTCATCTTGTATACGGCTAATTAACTTAAAAGCTTCAGATTTTGAAGAAAAAGATATCTCTTCATCATTATAAAGAAGTCCTCTTGTCCTGTGTTTATCATCTTTAACCATACCACAAACAGGAATATCTATACCAAGGTCACTTAGTACCTTCTTAACGATATTAACTTGTCCCTTTCCTCCGTCTATTAAAATCAAATCAGGAAGCTTTGTAAACTTACCTTCTTCTACTGTCAAACCTTTTTCTTCTAAACTTTCAAGCTCTTTTATCCTGTGAGTAAAACGTCTACTTATAACTTCTTCCATGCTTGCATAATCATTAGGTCCTATTACTGATTTAATTTTAAATTTACGGTAATCGCTTCTTTTTGGCTTTCCTGCTTCAAAGACTACCATAGAGCCTACAGATTCTATCCCCTGTGTGTTGGAAATATCATACGCTTCTATTCTATGAATAAATTCCTCTAAAGCTAATAGTTTTTGAATTTCTTCTAAGGCTCCCTTTGTTCTTTTTTCTTTTCGTTTTATTTCTTCTCCAAATTGATTTAAAGTAAGCAAGGCGTTCTTTGCAGCCATTTCTACTAATTTTGATTTGTCCCCTTTTTGGGGTATCTTAATGTACACTTTTTGTCCTTTTCGACTTGAAAGCCAAGATTGTATAATATTTAATTCGTCTATTTCTTCTTGTAATATCACTTCTTTTGGAATAAAACTTGTTCCTGAATAAAATTGCTTTACAAAGGAAGTCATTATTTCTTCTTGACTTCTTTCATCTACACCATCAAGGAAAAAGTGCTCTCTCCCAATTAGTTTTCCTGCTCTGACAAAGAAAACTTGTACCAAGGCTTCATCCTCTTTTTTAGCAAAAGCTATAATATCTTGGTCTTCTAAGGCAGAATTAATTATCTTTTGTTTTTGAGCTATTCTTTTTATGCTATTAATTTGATCTCTTAACTGGGCGGCCTTTTCAAAATTTAATTCTTCGGAAGCTTCCATCATTTTACTTTCTAATTCTTTAATAACATCATCATACTTACCGTCCAAAAAAGTAATTACTTTTTCAATTAATTTATTATAGTCCTCTTTTGATATAAGACCAGCACAAGGTGCCTTACACTGGCCTATATGATACTTTAGACAAGGCCTGTCTTTTCCAATATCTCTAGGCAAGACCCTCTTACAAGTTCTAATTGGCCATATTTTATTAATAATATCTAAGGTTTCTCTTAATGCCGAACCATCAGTAAAAGGGCCAAAATATTTAGCCTTATCTTTAACTAATTTTCTTGTCATAAAAACTCTTGGATAATCTTCATTAATTGTAATCTTTATATAAGGATAATTTTTATCATCTTTTAAACGAATATTATATTTAGGCCGATGTTTTTTTATTAAATTTGATTCTAAGATAAGGGCTTCTACCTCAGAATCTGTAACTATATATTCAAATTCTTTAATTTGAAGAACCATTTTTTTAACCTTAGCTGAATGATTAGCAGACTGTTGAAAATATTGTCGTACTCTATTTCTTAAATTAACTGCCTTGCCGACATAAATAATATTTTCATATTGATCTTTCATAAGATATACTCCCGGCTTTTGTGGCAATTTCTTTAGCTCTTCTTGTATATCAAACATAAAATACTCCTTTCTAAAATAGTTAAAAGAAAAATCTATTATCCATAAAAACTTCATATTTATATATAAGTTTAGCTAACCCTTAACAATCATTATTATAAGAAATATAAATTAAGTCTAAAAAATTTTCTTAAGCGACATATATAATACTTAATAATAATTCTTAATTAATTATATCACAAAGTATTATTTAAAGTATTTATATTACTAAGGATAATATTGCTAAAAACAGTGACTTAGTTACAATAATTATCTATATATCTTTTAAATCTCCTTATGTACATTAGATTAAATTTATATTACAATTTCCTTAATTCTCCTTTAATAACTTGAAAAAAGAAATTTATCCTTCTATAATGGTTATAAAAGATTAATAATTATTTATCAAATTTGACAGGAGGATGAGTATAATATGATTAGAAGTAAAAGACTTTTTATAGCATTAGTAGCAACTGCTATTTTTTCTTTATCAACTGCTACTGCTTTATATGCTTCACCTGTTGTTAAAACTATAAGAGCACAGTTTCTTGGTATTAGGTTTAGTTATAACGGGAAAATAGTAAACCCTGGTGCAAATGAACCCTTCATTGTTGATCAAACTACATATGTACCTATTAGAATGGTTGGAGAATTAGTTGGTAAAAACGTACAATGGAACGGGGAAAACAAATTAATTTTAATTAATGATACTGTTGACCAGTCTGTAGTACAAAAAGATTTAGAAATTATTCAATTAAAATCTGAAATCGAATTATTGAAAAAGCAATTAGAACAAGCTAAAACAGGAACAAAAACTGAAGATAAAAAAGATGATAAGAAAGATGATAAAAGCTTAAAAGAGTTAGAAAAAGATATTAATGACGACTATGGAAAATTGAAAAATGTTGTTTTTGAAATAACTCTTCGTGGTGATGAAAGAGAAATCGAAGTTGAAATTGAAACAGATTTATATCGTTATCAAAAATATTGGGATAAGTTAGATGAAAAAGATCTCGAAAAACATATCAAAGAGCTTTGTGAAGATATCTGGGAAGTGTATGATAAAGCTAAAATTACTGGAGACTTGTATGATGTAGACGAAAGAGAATATTTATTAGAATTTACCAGTGATTCTAGAAGAAGACTTGCCTTTGATTATGTTAACAAATTAGATGTTTCTAAATTAGAATACGACTTAGATAAAAAATACGATACCTACCTTCCTAATATATTTACTGTTCTTGAAATAAACGGTGATGAAAAGGCTTTAGAGTTTAGAATTCATGTTGACTACGACTATTTTGAAAGTGAATGGTATGCTTTAAGTGATCCTCAAGTTGAAGCTATGATGTCAAAAATATATGATGATATCAGAAAATCAGCACCTGACGCAAGAATTGAAGGATATATTTATGACACAAGTAGTAGATCAGTAATTGCAAAATATAGAAGAACAGATAGAGGTAATGCAGTATTTCAGGCTTATTATTAATAAATAAAACAGCCTTTAGACAAAGTCATTAATTTTAGAATAATATAAGAACAACAAGAGCTCTGTGAACAAAACACAGAGCTCTTGTTTAATTATCTTATTAAATTTGTAAGTAAACAATCCGTATATTAAGAAGGCTATAATAAATAATTGGGCCGATTTTTATAATCTGTATGTTCATTTTGAAAGTATTCAAGCTCTGCTTGAATCTCTATCATATTAGGCTTTTCACTTTGTTTAATAATAATATTTTTAGCTTTACCCTCGTCTCCCCGCATCTCTAAATAATATTTTAAAATGTCCTCTGCATTCTCATTGCTGTAATTTCCGTCATAAATCATTTCATATTCATCTTTTGGTAATTTTAGATTGATATGATAATGTCCATTTTCTTGACGCACCCTGGTGTCCATAATGCTATTAATCATTATTATCACCCTGCCTTTGTGTTTTCACTTAGTGTCTTACAAAGGCAGCTTTTTAATTCTTATTTTCTGTTGGAAAAATATTCCCTTATTCTTCTAGCATTCTTTTTAAAAATTGACCTGTGTAGGAAGCTTTAACTTTGGCTATTTCTTCAGGAGTTCCAAAAGCTACTATTTCTCCTCCTCTATCTCCACCTTCAGGACCTAAATCAATAATATAATCTGCTGACTTAATTACATCTAAGTTATGTTCTATAACCAATACTGTATTTCCTCCTTCAGTTAGACGTTGGAGAATATCTATTAGTTTGTGAACATCTGCAAAATGAAGACCTGTTGTAGGCTCATCAAGAATATACATAGTCTTTCCCGTGCTTTTCCTACTTAATTCTGTTGCAAGTTTAATCCTTTGGGCTTCCCCCCCTGAAAGAGTAGTAGAAGGTTGTCCCAGTTTTATATAAGATAAACCTACTTCAGTTAGTGTTTGAAGTTTTCTTTTTATTCTTCCGTGATTTTCAAAGAATTCCAATGCTTCCTCTACAGTCATTTCAAGAATGTCTGAAATTGACTTCCCTTTATAACTGACATCCAAGGTTTCTCTGTTATAGCGTTTCCCTTGACAAACTTCACATGGTATATATATGTCAGGCAAAAAGTGCATTTCTATTCTAATAATCCCATCTCCACGACAGGCTTCACAGCGACCTCCTTTAACATTAAAGCTAAATCGTCCTTTATTATATCCTCTCATCTTTGATTCTTGAGTTTGAGCAAATACTTCTCTTATAATGTCAAATACTCCTGTGTAAGTAGCAGGGTTGGACCTTGGAGTTCTTCCTATTGGGGACTGGTCAATATTAATAACCTTATCTAAATGGTCTATCCCTAAAATATCATTATGATGTCCTGGCTTTATCTTAGCTCTGTTTAAATCCCTGGCTAAACGTTTGTACAAAATTTCATTAATTAATGAACTCTTGCCAGAGCCCGATACCCCTGTAACACAGCAAAATACTCCAAGAGGAATCTTAACATCAATATTCTTTAAGTTGTTTTCCTTTGCTCCTTTAATCTCCAAGTATTTCCCATTGGGCTTTCTTCTTTTATCAGGAATCTCGATTTTCTTGCGACCACTTAAATAAGCTCCTGTTTCTGATTGTAATGATTTCTTTATATCCTCTACAGTTCCAGTAGATACTACTTCTCCTCCCCTAGAACCAGCAAAAGGCCCAATATCAACAATATAATCTGCTGCATACATAGTTTCTTCATCATGTTCTACTACAATAAGGGTATTGCCTAAATCTCTAAGATTGACTAAAGCTCTTAAAAGCTTACTGTTATCTCTTTGATGAAGACCTATACTAGGCTCGTCTAGTATATAAATAACTCCAACTAGACCTGAACCAATTTGGGTAGCTAATCTTATCCTTTGAGCTTCTCCCCCTGACAAAGTCCCCGCCATCCGAGAAAGAGTTAAATAATCAAGACCTACATCAACTAAAAAACCTATCCTCGCATTTATTTCCTTTAATATCTGCTTTCCTATAGCTTTTTGAGTATCCGTTAGCTCCAAATTTTTAAAAAACTTTCTTATTTCTAATACAGACATATCTGTTATTTGGGCTATGTTTTTACCCCCAAGCTTAATAGACAAAGCTTCAGCTTTTAATCTACTTCCACCACAAACATGACAAGTATGATTTGTCATAAGCTCTTCATATTCTTGCTTCATATAATCAGAACTTGTTTCGGAATACTTCCTGTGCATATTGGGAATAATTCCTTCAAAAACATAGACATATGAACCTCTTCCTCTGGCATTTTCATACTCAACCCTTATTTTTTCTCCCCTGGAACCATATAAAATAATATCTTTAATATCTTCATCTAAATCTTTAAAAGGAGTATTTAAGTCAAAGTTATAATGTTTTGATAGTGCTTCGAAAAAACTTCGAGCATAGCTTCCAGGCTTATCTACAGAATTCCAGCCAGGAGCACTAATTGCCCCTTCCATAATACTTAAACTTGGATTGGGTATAATTAGCTCAGGGTCAATTTTTAATTGGCTTCCAAGACCCATACATGAAGGGCAAGCCCCAAAAGGATTATTAAAAGAAAACAATCTTGGCTCTATTTCTCCTATACTTATACCACAGTCAGTACAAGCAAAATCCTGACTAAAAGTTAATTCTTCCCCATCAATAACATCTACTAAAAGAAGCCCTTTTGAAAGCTCCATTACTGTTTCTATCGAGTCAGTCAATCTCTTAACTATATTATCTTTAATTACTAATCTGTCCACTACAACTTCAATAGAATGTTTCTTATTCTTTTCAAGATTTATATCTTCTGATAAATCATATATGATTCCATCTACTCTGACTCTTACATAACCACCTTTTCGTAAACTTTCCAAGAGTTTTTTATGCTCTCCTTTTCTTCCTCTCACAACTGGTGCTAATAGCTGTATTTTAGTTCTTTCCGGTAATTTCATTATATGGTCTACAATTTGGTCTATTGTTTGCTTTTTTATTTCCTTTCCACATTGTGGACAATGTGGAATCCCTATCCTTGCATATAATAATCTAAGATAATCGTATATTTCAGTTACTGTTCCTACAGTTGACCTTGGATTTCTGCTAGTAGTTTTTTGATCTATAGATATGGCGGGAGATAGGCCCTCAATTAAATCCACATCAGGTTTTTCCATCTGACCTAAAAACTGCCTGGCATAAGAAGACAAAGATTCAACATATCTTCTTTGTCCTTCTGCATAAATCGTATCAAAAGCTAATGAAGTTTTACCTGAACCACTTAATCCTGTAAAAACAACAAATTTATCTCTTGGAATTTCCAAATCTATATTTTTTAAATTGTGCTCCCTTGCACCCTTAATTACTATTTTATTATTGGTCATCTTCTCCTCCTAACTACATTACAACTCCAATAAATGTTTTTTTAACTCTATTAATTGGTCCCTAAGAGATGCTGCCAATTCAAAATTCAAATCAGAAGCAGCTTTTTTCATCTCTTTTGTGACTTTAGTAATTAATTCTTCTAGTTCTTTTTTATCCATGGATTCTGGATCTTTTTCTGTAATATACTTTTCATTTTCTTCTAATACCTTTGTTGCACGGATTACATCCCTAACACTTTTAACAATAGTTTTGGGTACTATTCCGTTAGCCTCATTATATTCATTTTGAATCTGACGTCTTCTATTGGTTTCTGATATGGCTTTTCTCATAGAATCCGTTATTTTATCTGCATACATGATTACATAGCCTTCTGCATTTCTTGCAGCTCTTCCAATAGTTTGAATTAAAGATGTTTCCGATCTTAAAAATCCTTCTTTGTCGGCATCTAAAATTGCAACAAGGGATACTTCAGGAATATCAAGCCCTTCTCTTAAAAGATTGATTCCAACTAAAACATCAAATACTCCCATTCTTAAATCTCTTACTATTTCTACCCTCTCAAGGGTATCAATATCAGAGTGTAAATAGTTTACTTTAACTCCTGCTTCCTTCAAATAATCTGTTAATTCTTCTGCCATCTTTTTAGTTAAAGTTGTAACTAAAACTTTTTGATTTTTTTCTACCCTTTTATTTATTTCATGATACAAATCGTCAATTTGTCCTTTTACAGGCCTTACATCAACTATAGGATCTAATAAACCAGTAGGTCTAATAATCTGTTCTGCAACAACACAAGAATGCTCATATTCGTATTGAGCAGGAGTTGCAGATACAAAGAGTATTTGATTAATTTTTTCTTCAAACTCCTCGAACTTTAAAGGACGATTATCAAGAGCTGAAGGTAATCTAAATCCATATTCTACTAAAGTAGTTTTCCTTGACCTGTCCCCGTTATACATTCCTCTTACCTGTGGAATAGTAATATGAGACTCGTCTACAATAATCAAAAAGTCATCAGGAAAATAATCAATTAAGGTATGAGGTGTACTTCCTGCTGGTCGCCCTGAAAGGTGCCTTGAATAGTTTTCAATCCCCGAACAATAGCCTACTTCTCTTAGCATTTCTATATCAAAATTAGTTCGTTGTGCAAGCCTTTGAGCTTCTAAAAGCTTATCTTCTTCTTTTAATTCTTTTATTCTTTCAACTAACTCCTCTTCTATGGCTAAGATTGCCTTTTCAAGTTTATCTTGAGGAATTGCATAATGAGAGGCAGGAAAAATAGATACATGGTCTCTTAGGCCCAGTATCTCACCAGTTAATGTGTCAATTTCTGAAATTCTATCTATCTCATCTCCAAAGAATTCTACTCTTATTGCCTTTTCGGATGTATCAGCAGGAATTATCTCCACAACATCCCCTCTTACCCTAAAAGTTCCTCGACTAAAATCCATATCATTTCTCGTATATTGAATATCAACAAGTTTTCTTAAAATATCATCTCTGCTCTTTTCCATTCCTGGCCTTAAAGAAAGTACCTGGGTATTATAATCTATTGGGTCTCCCAATCCATAAATACAAGATACACTTGCAACAATAATAACGTCTCGTCTTTCTGCTAAAGCCGCTGTAGCAGAGTGTCTTAATTTATCAATTTCTTCATTAACTGAAGAATCTTTTTCAATATATGTATCTGTATAAGGATTATAAGCTTCAGGCTGATAATAGTCATAGTAACTTACAAAATATTCTACAGCATTATTAGGGAAAAATTCTTTAAACTCACTATATAATTGTGCAGCTAAAGTTTTATTATGGGCTATAATCAAGGTAGGCTTTTGAACCTCTTGAATAACATTTGCCATGGTAAACGTCTTTCCTGAACCAGTTACCCCTAAAAGTGTTTGATATTTATTTTTGTTTTTTATAGATTCTGAAAGTATTTTTATAGCTTGTGGTTGATCCCCCGTAGGTTTATATTCAGATACAATTTGAAATTTATTCATTATATACCTACTTTCCAGAATTAATAATCATTATTAATAATCATATAATTATAACATATGTTTTGATATTTGAAAACATATGTTTGCAAATTCCAAAAAATTCTTCATCTTATTAAAAATCTAATTATAGTCTATCTTACTTTGTTATATTTTCCATATAATATTGCCTTTATGAGTAAATAACCATTTAGAAAGCTTAGACATAATAAAAAAAGAACCCCTAAAGAAGCGTTCACTTAGGGATTTAAGAAAAACTTGAATGAACAGCTTCAAGCGGGGCAAAAAGAGACCAGTAACATTTAAGCATGATGCTTTAATGTTGCTGGTCTTCTTGTATTTATTTACAATACAAAGTACGGACATCTTATAAAATTAAGTATAGCACCTTGCGGATATAATCTGGTCAATTGAAAGTATATGGCCATCTTCGCTTATCCATTCATTCCTTTCAGAGGAATATGAAAAAACATAAAGTACAGGATTTTCTAGGCACTTTGTAACAACACATA
>JAAYRK010000042.1 GCA_012518815.1 Candidatus Epulonipiscium sp.
GCGTTCATCCTGAGCCAGGATCAAACTCTCATTTTAATAGTTTATCCTCGCCAGTTATCTGGCTAATCACTCAATCTTGAATTGATTGGGTTATGGTTATGCTGTTTAATTTTCAAGGATCAAAAAAATTTATATTTTTGCTGCTGCATTTAAAAGTGACAGCGAAATATATCTTATCACAGAGTATACTTTGTGTCAACATTATTTTGCTTGAAATAATTGTAAAATGTAGTTCTTTTTGTCGCAAAGTGACTCCGAACTATATTTTATCAGCTTTTATATCTGCTTTGTAAATGCTATTTTTATTTTGTTTTAAAAAAAATTTTTTATACATAATAATCTTGACTATAATAAGATTTTATAAATATTTTCTCTATGTTTTTTTATGATCTATCACATCCTTGAATCATATTATATAGGTTTTTTTCATATTATTATATAAAAATATAATTGAAGTGAATGTAAGAAGTTTGGTTAGTCTAAACTGTTTATATATTGTAACTTCTAACCTCTAACCTAAAAC
The DNA here is from genome assembly GCA_012518815.1 of Candidatus Epulonipiscium sp. Classification (GTDB taxonomy): domain Bacteria; phylum Bacillota; class Clostridia; order Lachnospirales; family Defluviitaleaceae; genus JAAYML01. Next base: position 524 of record JAAYRK010000042.1, read on the forward strand.
TTCTCACCTCTAACTTCCAAGTTGGTGTTTTTATGAATAGGTTTTCTCCGCATTTTAAAGAAGAATTAAATAAAAAAGAAATAAATCTTATCATTCTTTTATCTTTTATTAGCTTTTTTTCATATTTATTTATAAACTTACTTTTTCCTTATGCAGGAACTTTGTCTGTAATTTTCTTAGCAATTACAGTAGGCTTGACTTTATATAGTTTAATCATTAAGAACAATAACCTGCTTTATTATGCTCTTGTATCAATAATTATATCTATTTTATTAGCCTTATGGACACACCCCTTGTTTTGGACATAAAAAATAAGCACATATATATGTGCTTATTTTTTATTATTTATTATTTTAAATTTGATTTTGCTAATTCTACTAATTGTGCAAATCCTTTTGCATCAGTTACTGCCATATCAGCTAATACTTTTCTATTAATATTTACTCCTGCAAGTTTAAGACCATTCATGAATTTGCTGTATGAAAGTCCGTTTAATCTAGCAGCAGCATTAATTCTTGTAATCCAAAGTTTACGGAATTCTCTTTTTCTTTGCTTTCTTCCAATGTAAGCAAAATTTAATGATCTCATTACTGATTGTTTTGCAGTTCTATATTGTTTGGATCTTGCACCTCTATATCCTTTAGCTAATTTTAAAACTCTTTTATGTCTTTTTTTAGCGGAAACACCGCCTTTAACTCTTGCCATTTTTAACCCTCCTGTTCTTTCCGTTAATTACTATGAATAAGGTAAAAGTCTTTTAATTTGTTTTTCATTTGATTTATCTACTAAACCTGCTTGTCTTAAATTTCTTTTTCTTTTTGCTGTTTTCTTAGTTAAAATATGACTTTTATAAGCTTTTGATCTTTTAATTTTACCTTTTCCAGTTAATTTAAAACGCTTTGCAGCTCCTCTATGTGTTTTTAATTTAGGCATTAAATTTTCCTCCTTCATTCAAAATAAATATATATAATAGACGTTACATCGAAAGCGGTGTAACGATTATTACCAAGTTCTTACCTTCCATCTTTGCTTTCTTTTCCACTTGCCCATACTCTTGAAGGGCCTTTGCAAAGTTATCTAACAATTCATTTCCTTTTTCAGTATGAGCCATTTCTCTACCTCTAAATCTTACAGTAACCTTAACCTTGTCTCCACCTTTTAAAAACTTAATAGCATTCTTAATCTTTGTTTCTAAGTCATGCTTATCAATGTTAGGAGACAAACGCACCTCTTTTACATTAATAACTTTTTGCTTTTTCTTGGCTTCCTTTTCTTTCTTTGCCATATCGAACTTATACTTGCCATAATCCATAATCCTACATACAGGTGGATTTGCCTTCGGAGCAATTTTTACTAAATCAAGATTTCTTTCATTTGCTGCTGCTTGTGCTTCTTGAATTGAAACAACTCCTAATTGCTTCCCATCTACGTCAATGAGTCTTACTTCTTTGTCACGTATTTGCTCATTAATTAATAACTCGCTAATAGTCGAGCACCTCCTAATAATATTTATATATCTTTTTACGAGACATGTAATACATATCTCAATATAAAAAGCGGATAGAAACCTATCCGCTACATTACACACATAAGAGTTTTAACAAAATAAATATATAAAAATAGACATTCTTAAACTCTTTATTATGAAATGACTGACCCTGTCGACATTACGCGCAAGGTGAGAAACGGACGTTTCTACTTAAAACATATATATTTATACCAACAAAAACTATACCACTATTTTTTCTAATTGTCAATACATTGGAGTGCTATTTTTTTATCCTTTATGTCCTCTTTAATTCTATTTATAAAGCTATCTAAATCTTGAATTCCTTCATCGCCTTTTTCACGGCTTCTTACAGATACCTTATTTTCTTCTTCTTCTTTTTGACCGATTACAAGCATATAAGGAATTCTTTGAAGTCTTGCTTCACGAATCTTATATCCGATTTTTTCAGCTCTAAAATCACCTTCAACTTTAATTCCTTCTTTTTCTAACATAGCTTGAACCTTTTGTGCATAATCATGATATTTTTCGGAAATTGGCAGTATTTTTACTTGTACAGGTGCTAGCCATGTTGGAAATGCCCCTGCATAATGCTCTATTAAAATACCAATAAATCTTTCAATACTTCCAAATACAACCCTATGAACCATTACAGGACGATGTTTTTCTCCATCTTGCCCAATATAAACCAAATCAAAACGTTCTGGCATTTGGAAGTCAAGTTGAATAGTTCCACACTGCCATGTTCTTCCTAAGCAATCTTCTAAATGGAAGTCAATTTTGGGCCCGTAAAATGCTCCATCGCCTTCATTGATAATATAATCATAGCCTTTTTCTTCTAGTACTTCTTTTAAGGCATTAATAGCTCTATCCCAATCTTCATCACTACCCATACTGTCTTCAGGTCTTGTTGAAAGTTCTACATGATATTTAAATCCAAAAACATTATAAAACTCATCAATTAAATCAATTATTCTTTTAATTTCATCTTTAATTTGTTCTGGCAACATAAATATATGAGCATCGTCTTGTGTAAAATTACGCACTCTCATAAGTCCATGTAAAGCACCAGATAATTCATGGCGGTGGACTAAGCCTAGTTCTGCCAATCTTATAGGTAAATCCCTATATGAATGCATCTTAGTTTTATAAACTAACATACCTCCAGGACAATTCATAGGCTTTACAGCATAATCCATCTCATCTATTTTTGTAACATACATATTGTCTTTATAGTGATCCCAATGACCTGAACGATGCCATAATTCCTGATTTAAAATAATAGGAGTACTGATTTCTTGATATCCAGCTTCTCTATGCTTTTCTCTCCAAAAATCTATTAATGTATTCCTAAGTTCCATTCCCTTTGGAAGGAAAAATGGGAAACCAGGACCTTCTTCCATTAATGCAAAAAGTTCTAACTCTTTTCCAAGTTTTCTATGGTCTCTTTTTTTAGCTTCTTCTAATTTATGAAGATATTCTTCTAAATCAGTTTTCTTTGTAAAAGAAGTACCATAAATTCTTGAAAGCATCTTATTATTTTCGTTTCCTCTCCAGTAAGCACCAGCCAAGGATAATAATTTAAATGCCTTAACAGTTTTTGTTGATAACAAATGTGGGCCTGCACATAAATCTACAAATTCCCCTTGTTTATAAAAAGAAATAACAGCATCTTCAGGAAGATCATTGATTAATTCAACCTTATAGTCTTCCCCTTTTTCTTTCATTAATTTAATTGCTTCATTTCTTGGAAGTTCAAATTTTTCAAGCTCTAAATTTTCTTTAACAATTTTCTTCATTTCTTTTTCAATTGCTTCTAAATCTTCAGGGCTAAAGGGTTTTTCTGTATCAAAATCATAGTAAAAACCATCTTCAATAGCAGGTCCTATTGCTAATTTTACATTAGGAAATAATCTTTTTACTGCCTGTGCTAAAATATGAGAGCTAGTATGACGAAAGGCTTCTTTACCTCCCTCATCATCAAATGTTAAAATATTAAGTTCACAGTCTTCGTTAATAGGAGTTCTTAAATCTACCAGGTCATTATTAATCATTCCTGCACAAGCAACCCTTGCCAAACCTTCGCTTAAATCTTTAGCTACTTCTAAAACAGAAATACCAGATTTATATTCTTTAACTGATCCATCTTTTAATTTTATTTTAACCATTTTCCTTCTCCTTTCTTAGTTAGTTATAAAAAACATTTTTCTTTAGTTATGCAATTTATAGGCTTAGTTAAAATTAATTTTTGCATAAAAAAACTCGTCACTTTTATACAAAGGGACGAGAGCATATTTTTCTCCCGCGGTTCCACCCTAATTGTTTCCAGGAAACCACTTAATTAATGATTATAACGGCATCACCGTACCTTATTAGGGTCGCTTAGAGGTGGTCTTCATCAAACTTAGTTAAAGATACTCGCAGCTAAAATATCTTCTCTCTGAAAACTTGCATTTGACTACTCTTCTCTTCATCGCATTAAAATATAATATTTTATTATAAAATTATACCATTTAAAAGTTCCTTGTCAAGAAATATAAAATAGAAGTAAAGTTATCTTTCTATGGAGTCAATACAAAAATCACACTCTTGACATATAGATACTTTACCTTGAAATATATTAATAATTGTTTCAAAAATGGGTCTATTCTCCAATTCTTGGTAATTATGAATTATTATTTGCTTAGGTGCTATAGTAATAAGGGCACTAACTAAAAAATCATCATAATTAATATCTTTATTATTTGAATCTTGCATAAACTCTTCTTTACAACGATTAGTAATATCCTTTTTATCTTTATCAAATAATTTGAATTGTCCATTTTTAATCCCTATAATATGAACTAATTCTTCTTTCATTTCTTGTACATCAACAAAATATTTAAGAAGCCTTAAAAATTCTTTATATTCTTTTTGAGTTTCATACTCTTTAACTATAAAATCAAGAGCTCTTTCAAGGACTTCTCTATATTTTTTCATCCTAAATTGTACAAAACCTTCATATATAAATTCATTATTATCTTCAAAAAAATCTAGTAGTGAATTCATTATTTCTTTTCTATAGGAATAATTAAATATTTGAGGACTGTCATTATTTTCGTGCTCATAAAAGAAGTCTTTTATAATATCTAATATTTTACCATTTTCAAAAGATAGATAACGAGAATACTTAGTTTCTAAAATCTCAGTTATAATGTCAAATCGAGTATATTTTAATATTACATTTGTAATTGCACTGCTAACATAATATTTAAGACCATCACTATAAAATGAACTATGATCTTTTAGCAGCTCACTATCTTTAATCTCAAATATTAAAAAATTAATATCCCCTTTTTTATGAAAACTATAGGCAGGAATTAATTCTTTTTGAGTTATTTTTTTAAGCTCAATATCTATCTGTTCTTTAATTTTATCAATGTATTTAATTGCTCCTATTGTAAGCACTACCATATTAGTCACTCACTTTCATAAAATAAAACCCACCTAAATTTAAAGACAGCTAAAATATACCTTATCGTTACTATTATATGCATAAGCAAATTAGGGGTTACATTGTCCGTAGTATTTAGAATAATTACTCCTTATACTTTTCTTATATCTTTTTATATTATTTTACTATATTCGATTAAAAAGGACAAATACTTATGATAATTCTTGAATAATTTCTTTTAAATCATCTTCATTAAAAACATAACTGCTATTGCAAAAAAAGCACTTGACCTCTCCACCTTTATCTTCTTCCAGCATTTCCTTTAAATCTTTTAATCCTATACTTATTAAGGCTTTTCTTATTTTTTCCCTTGTACAATTACAATTGTAATTAACCGGTAACTTATCTAATATTTCTATTTCACCTAATAACATCTCTAAAATATCTTCTGCTAGTTTGCCTTCTTCCAATAAAGAAGTAATAGAGCTTATTTTTTTAAGATTGTTTTCTAATTTAGATATTGTTTCCTCATCAGTTTCGGGCATCAATTGAATAATAAATCCGCCTGCCTTTTTTATAGACCAATCTCTGTCCACTAATACTCCAAGGGCAACTGCTGAAGGAATTTGCTCAGAATTATAAAAATAAAAAGTAAGATCTTCTGCAATTTCCCCTGATACTAATTTAGTTTGCCCAATATAAGGTTCTTTAAGTCCTAAATCTTTAATTACTGTAAGGTATCCATTGCCAATAGCCCTCTTAACATCAAGCTTTCCTATTGAATTTAGGGGCAAGTCAACTGATGGGTTATAAGGATAACCTTTAACATTTCCTTTATTATCAGCTGTAACAACAATACCTCTTAAGGGGCCATCCCCTTTTATTTGAAGGGTAATAATATCTTTTTCTCCTTTTAACATATAACCCATCATTCCTGCCGCAGTCATAAGCCTGCCCATGGCTGCTGATACTACAGGAGATGTATCATGAATTTTTCTTCCTTCTTCTACAAGATTAGTAGTTACGGCAGCAAAAGCACGAATTTGTTTCTTTTTATCTGTTGCACGAATAATATAGTCTTTCATATATATTGACCTCCTATCAACTTTTACCTTTTTCTCTGGCTACAAAAAATATTCTTTCACTATCTTCTTTTGGTAATTCAAAAGTATATGCATCGTATATTGCCAAAAGCTCCAAACCTGCATTTTCTATAAGTTTAGTTATTGTATCCGTAGAATACATCTTTTCATAATGTAATTCTTCATATTTTTTATATAAGCCCGTATCTTCCTCTTTAATAAAAAAAGTAAGACAATACTCATTTATTGCTTCTTCTTCATCATAAAAATTATCCCAAATATATGAAGCTTCTTCATAATTTTCTGCAAAAATATTATCGCCTAAAATATATTTATATTTATACTCTGTATTAATATCAAAAATAAAAAGACCTTTAGGATTAAGATAACTATTTACCCATTTAAAAGTATTAAGCAAACCTTCTTCATCTAAAATATAGTTTAGGCTGTCACAAAGACTTATAATACAATCAACAGTACCATATAGTTCAAACTCTTGCATATCCTGAAGAAGATATAATATATCCACATTATTGGCAATAGCTTTTTCCCTTGCTATAGATAACATATCAGCAGAAATATCTATACCAATCATATCTATACCTTTTTTAGCAAATAAGGTTGTCAAATTTCCAGTACCACAGCCCAGCTCTGCCATTAATTTAGGGGAACAATTAAACTTTTCCCAAATTTTTTCGATATATTCAACCCACTTTGTATATGGAACCTCATTCATAAACAAATCATATACTAAAGCAAAGGTTTTATACGCCTCCACTTTTCCACCTTCTTTTTTGCTTTTTTCGTCATATTACTTAATTATAAAAACAAATATATAAAAAAGCAACAAACACAGAATTAATTCTGAGTTTGTTGTTTCATAATTTCTTTTTTGCGTTTTGTCATAAGGCCTCCGATTCTGCCAGTTTCTTTTGCAGTTAATGACTTCCATCCTTCTTTGTTGACCTTATCTAGTAAGCCTAATTCTGAAGCAATTTCATATTTAAGTTTTTCATCAGCAGTCATAGCTTTGTTTTTCTTGTTTTTCATTTTATCTTTACTCACTTAAACCTCCTGTTCTGCCCTAAGGCAAATGCTATAATTTTCTTTATTTATTAAAAGTATGGATAGTCCTAAGATAAAATATACATTAGATTGTAAAAAGCCTTGAAAAACATTTGACATATTTAATTTTGAATGATACAATTAATAAAATTTCATATTCTATATCGTAAGATAGAGGTGCATTTTCTAAGAGTATATATATGGATGTAAGTAGGTACAGATGAAATATATAGAAAGGAGAAAATGCCGAAGGGCTTAAAAACCTACTGTTTTCTGCTCTGGTTGTGCAGTTAATAACTGTACGACTGTCATCGTTAGATATTTCGATGGAGAGCTATCTACTTAATGCTTATTATTTTCGCATTAACAGGGTTGGCTTATGCCAACCTTTTTTGTTAATATAATGTTAGTATAATATCATCAAATTGTCTTAAGGAGGCGTAATTATGAAAAAAATTAATTTAGCAATTGTAGGAGTTACTGGTATGGTTGGAAGAACTTTTTTAGAAGTTCTTGAAGAAAGAGATTTACCTATCGATAATTTGTATTTTTTTGCTTCTGCCCGCTCTGCAGGAAAGAAAATAACTTTTAAAGGTAAAGAATATACAGTTGAAGAATTAACAAAGAATTCTTTTGACCGTGGAATAGATATTGCACTATTTTCCGCTGGTGGATCCACTAGCTTAAAGTATGCTCCTATAGCTGCAAGTAAAGGCTGTATCGTAGTAGATAACAGTTCTGCTTGGAGAATGGATCCTGAAGTTCCTCTTGTAGTTCCTGAAGTTAACCCTGAAGATATTAAACTAAACAAAGGAATTATTGCTAATCCAAACTGCTCTACTATTCAAGCTGTTGTGGCATTAAAACCTCTTGATGAATATTATAATATTAAACGCATAATTTATTCAACATATCAAGCTGTATCTGGAGCAGGTATGGATGGTTGGCATGACTTAGAAGAAGGCTTAAAAGGAAATCCACCAAAAAAATTCCCTCACCCAATTGCAAACAACTGTATCCCTCATATAGATGTCTTTACTGAAAATGGTTATACAAAAGAAGAAATTAAAATGATAGAAGAAACAAAGAAAATCTTACACAACAATAATTTAAAAATTACTGCAACAACTGTAAGAGTGCCAGTATTTAATGGTCATAGTGAGTCAATTAATGTAGAATTTGAAAAATCCTTTGATTTGGAAGAATTAAAAGAAGTACTTAAAAAAGCTCCAGGCATTGTAGTAGAAGATGACCCTCAAAGCAATGTATATCCTCTAGCTTGCAATGCTACTGGTCGCAATGAAGTTTTTGTCGGAAGAATTAGAAGAGATGAAAGTGTTGAAAATGGTGTAAACCTTTGGGTTGTAGCTGATAATATTAGAAAAGGTGCTGCAACAAATACTATTCAAATTGCTGAATTATTAATAAAAGAAATGCAATAAGAAAGGGTGGAAAACATGGATATATTTAGGGGTTCTGGCGTAGCAATTGTTACTCCTTTTAAAGAAAATGGAGACGTTAATTATGAATTACTTGAAGATCTTATCGAATTCCATATTGAAAACGATACAGACAGTATAATAATTTGCGGTACCACCGGCGAAGCTTCCACATTAAATGATGACGACCATCTAGAATGTATTAAAGTAGCAGTTGAAAAAGTAAATAAAAGAATTCCTGTTATTGCAGGAACTGGCAGTAATGATACTGAACACGGTCTATATTTAACAAAAAGGGCTTACCAATTAGGAGCAGATGCTTGTCTTTTAGTAACACCATATTACAATAAAACTACGCCAAAAGGCTTAATTGAACATTATAGCTATATTGCAAAAAATGTTGATATACCAATATTACTATATAATGTTCCTTCAAGAACTGGTTTAAATATTAGCCCAAAAACTGCTTATGAATTATCTAAAATAGATAATATTGTTGGGATAAAAGAAGCAAGTGGCAATATAAGTCAAGTTGCAGAATTAATGAATTTATGCGAAGGAAAACTTAGTTTATATTCAGGAAACGACGATCAAATAGTTCCCCTTTTATCTTTAGGAGGAGTTGGCGTAATCTCTGTAATTGCAAACGTTGCACCAAAACAAACCCATGACCTTGTTCATCACTATTTAAATGGAAATATAGAACAAAGTAAAAAAATGCAGCTAGAAATGATTCCTCTTATAAAAGCTCTATTTTGTGAAGTTAATCCAATCCCCGTAAAAGCTGCTATGGAGCTTATGGGATATCCTGTTGGAAGATGTAGAATGCCATTAACTACAATAGAAGATGAACATTTGGATTTGCTCAAAAATGAAATGAAAAACTACGGATTGATTAATTAATTTAAAGTGCAGAGGTTTCCCCTGCACTTTTTACGAAAGGAGCTAAAGTATGATAAAAATTATTATGCACGGATGTAATGGGAGAATGGGTCAAGTAATTTCAGAAATAGTAAATGGAGAAGATAATTGTACAATTGTAGCAGGAATTGATCCTTATGTAAGCAAATCAAACCCCTACCCTGTTTTTAGTAAAATAGAGGACTGTGATATAAAAGGGGATGTAATTATTGATTTTTCTACTGCATCTGCAGTAAAACCATTGTTAGAATATTCTATCAGAATGCAGCTACCTGTTGTTATTTGTACTACAGGATTATCAGAGGATGACATAGAGTTACTTAAAAAGAGTTCTGAGAAAATTCCAGTATTTTTTTCCGCTAACATGTCTCTTGGCGTCAATCTTTTAATAAATTTAATAAAAAGGGCAACAGAAGTCCTGTCTGATGCTAATTTTGATATAGAAATAATCGAAAAGCATCATAATCAAAAAATTGATGCACCAAGTGGAACAGCTCTTGCTCTAGCTGATGCTATTAACGAAACTTTAGATAACTCCTATGAGTATAAGTATGACCGCCACAAAGAAAGAAAAAAACGAAATAAAAAAGAGATAGGTATTCATGCTGTAAGAGGAGGCACAATTGTTGGCGAGCACTCAGTTCTTTTTGCTGGTAGAGATGAAATAATTGAATTAAAGCATACTTGTATGTCAAGAGAAGTATTTGCTGCCGGAGCATTAAAAGCAGCTAAATTCTTAGTAGGTAAAAATCCAGGCCTATTTAATATGGAAAACTTAATAAATGAATAAAAAAATGGGGTTCGTTATACGGACCTCATTTTAAAATTCTATTCCTTTTCTTGCTTTAATCCCTGAATATATGGGATGTTTTTTTTCTTCAATCCAAGACACATAATGTACTATTTCTTCAATTTTTTTAGGAAGCTTTCTTCCAGTTAAAATGATTTCTGTTTCTATGGGCTTATTATCTAATAAGCTGCATAATTCATCTTCTGTAATTAAATTATTTTCAACAACTCCTAAAAGTTCATCTAAAATTAACATATCACATTCTTGTGTATCTAAAACCTTCTTAGCAAAATTAATGCCGTTTGTTATGTCATTTTTTAATTCATTTTTTTCTTCTTCGTTTAATTCCCAAAAAAATCCCCTAGTTCTCTCAAAGTTAAAAACTTTAAAATCGGGCTCTAATTTCTTTATGACATTGATTTCACCTGAGGAAGGACTTTTAAGAAACTGAATCATTATAACTTTCATTCCTTGTCCTACTGCCCTTATTCCCTGTCCTATTGCAGCAGTTGTCTTTCCCTTACCATCTCCGCAATAAACCTGAATCAAACCCTTTTCCATATTTTCACCCCTTATAGTTACATATTATATATACATTTTTATTTTTTCAAGTAAAAAAGAAAAACATCTTTATATATCTAAAGATGTTTTCCTCAAGTTATCTTTCAAGTTATTATATTATATTCCATTATTAATTATTTAATTCTATTTTATTATCGATTAAATTTCTAAACTAGATTCCCAACCTGCCAATTTAGCCTTTTCAATATATTTTATTAAGACATCTTTTTTATTACTCCTTATTACCAAAGGTTTAACACTTACATAACATTCGTCGAATTGATAGCTGATAGTAACTTCTGTAACCTCATATTCATAAGGATCCTTCCAAAATGTATCCATTAATAAATCACCTTTATGGGGTATTATATTTGAAGTAAATGTTTTACTAATGGTAGTCCAACCATTATTGAAATCAGCTAATTGCATATGTTGTGTAATTTTAATCTTCATAAAAAAATTCCCCCTTATGACTAATCCTCTTTCTACAGAATTTCGACAACAAAGGGGAAATTCCTTTTTTTTTCTTAAAAATTTTTCAAATTTTTAAGAAAAGAGCTATGAAATAAGACATTCTTATTCTTCACCTTCTTCAACCAATTCCATCTTCGATATGGATACTTCAAAGGCTGTCTTTGTTACAACTTCATCATTATCAAGCTTTTTCTGATATTCTCTGCTTTGTATCCTTCCCCATAATCTAAGATGATCACCTACTTTTAAGTGTTGCGCATATTTTGCATTTCTTCCCCAAGCTATACAAGGAATATAATCTGATTTATGGTAGGATCTATTAACTGCCAACAATATATCTGTTATTTCTCTTCCAAAAGGCGTTGTTCTATATACAGGATTTTTGCAAATAAAGCCATCAAGATATATCTGATTAATGCTTTTAATTTCTTCTTCATTTTCCTTAATTATTAAATCTAGAGCAAATACAGTAAGTATCAAACGGTTTCTACCCTGATCATACTGGTTATAGGAACGAAACTGACCTTGTATTTCAACAATTGAATTTAATAATACATTTTTTCCAGCTAATAACCTTTCTGAAATTGTTACAGGAAGAATGTCTGAAACATTACTTAGTCTTGGAACTTCCACTTTAAAAGTATAAAAACCCTCTCCGTAAACCCGATGACTAAAATTAATTTCTTCAATAACTTTCCCCACAATTGTAATTTGGTTGTTTTTAATATTATGCTCTGTCACTACCTTCACCTCTCCCTTATTATCTGTAAGTTCTTTGACTGATTTTTCTATCATTATCATCTTTATTCGAAAAGTATAAATTTTAGAAGTGTTTTTAGGAGTAATTTTTATCTGGTATTTTTATATCATTAAGCATTGCAGCTGTTATAGCGGCTAATGCACTGTATAATTCATGATTTTGACTAAGAGGTAATGTTATAGAAAATTCCTGAGGCTCTAACACCTTACCACTAAAAGTTGTTAACTTTTTTTGTACACAGCACTGAATCCTGTTGTTTAATTCCTCTTCTTGAATACTAGAAGCTGTAATATATGCCGTTGAATTAAAGCCATAAGTAATTAACCTAGTCATTTTTCTTTTTAAAAAATCAATCAATCTTTTATCATCAGCATTAATAATACCAACTGCATCTTGGCTTAAAGTAAAAAACATCTTATTTTCATCTAAATGTACAAAATCATACTCTTCTTTTGTTCTAGCTACTGAATAGATTATGATATCAAAGTCTATATCTTTAAACCATTTATTTTTTATTCCTTCTTCTGTTAAATGAATAATTATCATATCCATATTATTTTTTATCAATTCATTGATATAAGTTATAAAAGAAAAATCCTTTTTGTAGCTGTCATTATATAAACTGTCTTTAAGTATGCTAACCTTCTTACCAGAAGATTTGCAAAGTTGAGCCAGGATATTAATAGTCGTTGTTTCCTTTTGGTTTTCAACTACTCCTACCTTTATCATATCAAAGCTCCTTTTTAGTCATAATGATTTAATAATAGTTTTTGTATTATATATTTTTTTATGTGCATTTTTCGTCAAAATGCCTCTAAAATATGAAGTTTTATGTCTTTTAAAAGATATTTTTGAAATCTTTTTTAAATTATTTAAAAAATCTTTTTAAATAATTTAAAACAATATATTGAATTATTTTTTCATAATGATACAATATATAGTGTATTCAAGCAAATTTAGGGGGGATTATTAATGGTACTAAGCGATCTGCTTTTTCGCTACTACACAAGAGAACTAGAAAATTCAACAAAAACCGTATATGATCTTTTTGAATGGAAAACCATAGATGTAAAAATTACTGACTACAAAACTGGAAAAGTAATAATTAATATGGAAAACTTAGAATTCCCTTCACACTATTCCCAATCTGCCTGTGATATTATAGCAAGTAAGTATTTTAGAAAAAAAGGAGTTCCCAATAACAGAGGATATGAGTATTCCCTTAAACAAGTAGTACATAGAATGGTTTCTTTTTGGGTTGAATCCGCTTTCGACGAAGGTTTATTTGACGAATCAAAAAAGCAAATTGTCCATGATGAATTAGCTTATACAATGTTAAATCAAATGTGGGCTCCCAATAGTCCTCAATGGTTTAATACGGGATTAAAAATGGCATACGGTATTGATGGTCCTCCTCAAGGTCATTATTATTATGATGAAAATATACAAGATGTAGTACTGTCTAAAGATGCCTATACAAGAACACAAGGCTCTGCATGCTTTATCGTTAGTGTCCAAGATTCATTATTAGGAGATAAATCTCTAACAGACCAACTTATAACTGAAACCCGTTTATTTAAATATGGTTCAGGGGTAGGCAGTAACTGGTCCTCTATAAGAGCAAAAGGCGAGCCTCTTTCTGGTGGTGGAAAATCCTCAGGTCTTCTTAGTTTTTTAAAGGTGTTTGATAGAAATGCTGGAGCTATTAAATCTGGTGGAACCACTAGAAGAGCTGCAAAAATGAATATACTTGATATAGAACACCCTGAAATAGAAGGCTTTATTAATTGGAAAGCTAAAGAAGAAGACAAAGTTGTTGCTCTTGGAAAAATGGGTTATTCTACTCACTTTGACGGCGATGCCTATGAAACTGTTTCAGGACAAAATGCCAATAATTCAGTAAGGGTTACAGATGAATTTATGAATTCTTTAGATGACCCTGATGCTGCAATTGAGTTAAAAGGTAGAATAGATTCCTCAATCAACAAAAAAGTATCTGTATCAAAACTTTGGAATGACATTTCTTATTCTGCTTGGAGATGTGGGGATCCAGGAGTACAATTTGATGATACAATCAATGCATGGCATACTTGCCCCGCAGGAGAAGACGGTAAATATAATGCAAAGCATAACCGCATTAATGCTAGCAACCCCTGTTCCGAATATATGTTTTTAGATGATACTGCCTGTAATCTTGCAAGTATTAATATTTTAAAGTTTTATGATTATAAAAATGATATTTTTGATTTAGAAGGTTATCTTCACACAATAAAAATTATTCAAATTGTCCTTGAAGCTACTATTCATTGGGGCCAGTTCCCAACCAAAGATATTGCTAGAAAATCCTATTATTTTAGGACAACAGGATTAGGATTAACCAATTTAGGCGCACTTTTCATGCTGATGACTAAACCTTATGACTCTGATGAATCAAGAAATATAGCTGCTTCCTTAATGAGTATCTTAACAGGCTATTCATATTATATTTCTTCATTATTTGCAGAGATAAAAGGTCCTTTTACATACTTTGATATTAATAGAGATTATATGTTAAGAGTCATTAGCAATCATGCTAAAGCGGCAAACTTTGAGGAATTTGAAGAAGATTTTAAGAACTTAAATTACTCCCCAATAGTAATAGATAATAATCTTCTTATTAAAGAAGGTTATAAGCAGTTATCAGACTGTCTTAAAGTAATATGGAAAAAAGCCTTAGAATCTGGTAAAAAATATGGTTATAGAAATGCTCAAGTTTCTATTTTAGCTCCTACAGGAACTATTGCTTTTGCTATGGACTGTGCGACTACCTCTTCAGAGCCCTTTTTTAGCCATGTTGCTTACAAAAAGTTAGTTGGCGGAGGTAATATTGAAATAGTAAATCCTATTATTCCAATTGCCTTAAGAAAACTTGGATATACTAAAGAGCAAACTGAAGATATAGTTAACTATGTATTAAGAAAAGAAAAAAAGGACGGTTATGAATATATAGTAGATGGTAAAATTGAGGGAGCTCCTCATTTAAAAGAAGAACACTATCCTATATTTGATACTGCCAACCGCTGTGGCAGTGGAAAAAGATACATTAGCCCTGAAGGGCATGTTAAAATGATGGGAGCACTAACCCCTCATATTTCAGGAGCCATAAGCAAAACAGTAAATCTTCCACACGATGCAACAACCGAAGATATAAAAAATATTTACTATTTATCTTGGAAATTAGGAGTTAAAGCTATTGCTCTTTATAGAGACGGTTGTAAATCATCTCAACCTTTAAATACTACTATTGATGAAAAAAATGAAAGCAACCTGGAAGATTTCACCTATGAAGAATTACTCAAATATGCAAAAGGCAAACATATAGTATATAAACCAATAAGAGTTAAACCCGAAGGAATAAGAACTGCCAAAGTACACGAGGCTGAAATATCTGGATTAAAACTATATATCACTACATCTTTTTATGATGACGGAAGACTTGGAGAAATATATGTAGCTGCTGGTCGTCAAGGTTCATTAGTAAAAGGGCTTCTTGACAGCTTATCTACTACTATTTCGGAAATGCTTCAGTACGGAGTACCTCCTAAAGATATTGCACGTATGTACAGAGGGCAAAAATATGAACCAAGCGGTTTTGTTAGTAGACATCCTTATATAAAAAGTGCAGATTCTATTTCAGATTTGATTAGCAAAATCATTGAAATTGAATTAGGAGACTTCTCTCATTGTCAAGTAAAACCTCAAGATATTGCACAAGCTAAAAATAATACTCCTAAGTATAAGGTTGAAAATATTGCTAGTAAATCAGAAGATGCTCCTGAAATACTATATGGTGAAATATGTCCTGACTGTAAGAGTACCAAAATGGTTAGAAACGGTACTTGTAAAGTATGTCTAGACTGCGGCACTACAACTGGATGTAGTTAAGAAAAAGCATGCAATTGCATGCTTTTTTATTTTACTGAAGGATACTCAAAAGTAGTTGGTGGATCAAAGGGGTCTGCAAGTTCTGCATCCATTATACTATCCTTAGTAGTATCTACATAACTTGGGGGTACTTTTCCACTTAGAACCTTATCTACTAAAATAACCTTTCTAGATACCCGTATCTCCTCAGATGACATAGGAATAACTACCTTAACCATAGTATCCACATTAAGCCATACGGTATGATTAATTTGGTTTATTCCTGTTGAACGAAATTCTTTATCATAATTAATAATTGCTGAACCAGTAGGTAGTACTTGAATATTTATTTTAGGACCAAGATTTGCAAATATCTTTCCTTCTGAAATATTGCCCAAAGGAATTTTTATCGTTGTCTTTGGAGTATCTTCTAATTGCTTTGTAATAGACACAGCTATATCTGCACATAATTCATTTATAATAGGTGTATTTATAGACCAGGAAACTATTTCTCCCTCATCATTATAATCGTATATAACTAAGTCTTGAGCAGTTATATTCTTTTTTCTAAATGACTCATTTATAGCATTGCTTATTGCTTCTGTAGCGATACTATTTGCTTTTATATGTGCTATGGTCATAGCAGTTGGTATAAGTTTATTATTTAATCTTTTATAAAATAAAAATAATAATATTAAAATTAAAATAAAGACTATAATAGCTTCAACTTTTTTCTTGGATTTTTTTTTAAGTCTTCTTGGCTTTCTACCCCTTATATCTCTCCTCATCATACCCCTCCTCTTACAATCTATGCATATCTTATAAAAATGTTCCGCAAAAATAATAATTAATAAGTCTTTTTTATCTTACCTTTATCTGCTATAATATATTGAGGCAATTATGCATTTTTATAATTTAGACAACAAAGGTATAATCAGACATTATAAAATACAATTTAATTATCTTTTAAAATATACTTATACTATCTTAATTAGTATAAGTATTAGTATTTATGATATGGTTAATGGTTTTATTTCCATATCAAATCAAGGAGGCTTAAAATGAATTTTTCAAAAGAATCCAATGCTAAAAAGAAAAAATCTATAAATGCTAAAAAGAAAAAAGTTAAAAACAGACTTGGTTTAATTGTATTTAGGTTTATCTTTGTTTTATTTATTCTTACAATCTTTGCGGCTGTAGGAGGAGGATTAGGTGCATTATTGGGCATCATTAATACTGCTCCCGACGTAGATAGCATTCAGCTTAGTCCTGAAAGATATACTTCTATTATTTATGATTTAAATGGGAACGAACTCGATAGACTTCACGGGGATGAAAACAGGGTTTATGCTGAACTTCATGAAATTCCTATAGATTTACAGCATGCCTTTGTAGCAATTGAAGACGAAAGATACTATTCACACAACGGTGTCGATATCAAAGGCATGATGAGAGCTCTTTATGTAAATATTAAAGAGCGTGAATTTAGTGAAGGTGCAAGTACCATTACCCAACAGTTAGTAAAAAACAGAGTTTTGTCTAAAGAGAAAAAGTTAAAAAGAAAACTTCAAGAACAATATTTAGCAATTCAATTAGAAAAAAAATATAATAAGGATCAAATTTTAGAATGGTACCTTAATGAAATTGCCCTAGGTCGAGGATTTAATGGCGTTAAATCTGCCGCTAGAGGATATTTTAATAAGGAAGTTAGTGATTTAACATTAGCAGAATGTGCAGTTATTGCAGCAATTACTCAAAATCCTTCTTATTACGACCCTATCAGATTCCCTGAAAACAACCGAGTAAGACAGACAATCGTTTTAGACAAAATGCTAGAACAAGGTTATATAACACCAAGTGAATACGATGCTGCAATAAAAGAAGATGTATACCAAAAAATTCAAGAAACAAGCCAACTATTTATAGAAGATTCCCAACACACATATTATGTTGACCAGGTTATTAGCGATGTAATAAGGGACCTTCAAGTCAAAAAAGGCTTTACTGCTGCCGAAGCTGAATATTTAGTTTATAGTGGGGGCCTAAGCATAATTACTCCCTTTGACCAAAGAATCCAAGATATTGTAGACAAACACTATAATAATGATGAGCTCTTTCCTCCTAGAGCTTACGAATTAAAATTAATATATAAATTATCCATTGAAAAACCTAATGGCGAAGTTAAACACTTTGAGAAAGAAAAAATAATTCCTAATGAAGACCACATAGAAGCATTTAAATTAGAAGTAATGCAAGAATGGGAAATAACAGAAGCTGATAAGATTATAGGAGAAGTATTATATAAAATACCACAACCTCAATCTGCAATGGTTATTATGGATTATCATAACGGACATGTACTGGCTATAGCTGGAGGTCGTGGAGAAAAAATTGGTAACCTATTATTTAATAGGGCTACACAATCAAAAAGACAACCAGGTTCTGCATTTAAGGTTCTAGCAGCCTATGCCCCTGCCCTTGACACAGGTAAAATAAGTCCTGGAACAGTTATTGATGACGCCCCATTAAAAGTTAAAGATGGTTCAGGTTATAAATACATTAAAAACTGGACTGGTTCCTATAAAGGTCTTAGTACAGTTAGAGAAGGTATTTATAATTCAATGAATATTTTAGCTGTTAAAACCCTTTTAATGACAGGAATTGATACAAGTTTTGATTATTTACAACATTTTGGTTTTACAACCCTTGTTGATAGAGAAGAACAAAATGGTTACGTTTTTTCAGATAAAAACCCTGTATTAGCATTAGGTGGAATAACCTACGGAGTAACTCCTTTAGAGTTAACTGCTGCTTACGGTACAATTGCAAACGGTGGAGTATATAATGAACCTATATTCTATACAAAAATACTAGATCATGATGGAAATTTACTTTTAGAAAATATTCC
>JAAYRK010000043.1 GCA_012518815.1 Candidatus Epulonipiscium sp.
AAGGGCTGTGCTTGTTAATCCCTTGCCAAAAAAGTGAACATTTCTATTTTCAAGCAGCAAGTCAACAACCTTATCTACATCTTCCTCTGAAATTAAGCTGCTGGTCTGTTTAATTTCATAAAGATAGATGTCCTTTACCTTTTCAAGGCTGCTAAGTTCCTTAACTTCAATTTTTTCATGCTTCAGCTCTTCCCTTATTTTATATTTAAGCTCTGCAAAGCCTGATAAACCTATCTTCTTACATAACCTAATTATTGTTGCTGTAGATATAAAGGTATTTTTTGAAAGCTCCTGAACGCTCATATCAAGGACCTTTCTTTTATTTTTCTCGATATATTTTAAAACCTCAATTTCTGAATTGCTTAAGCTGTTTAAAATATCACTATTTAACCCCTTTATCACCTTAATCATCTCCTAATTTATTATTTTGAACTCTATTAAATAAAATTATTTAAAAATATATTAACATAATATTCTTTATAATGAACCCTTTAAGGAAGTTTTAATTTTTAGCTTTACTAATTTATATAAATAGCAATTTTCAAATTTTAACATTTAAGTAAAAATATATTGTATAATTAAAATAAATAAAAGATTCGTAATATAAAAGGAGAAAAGACTATGAAATTTAAAATTGGAAACATGAACTCACAAAAGATAATAAATAATATCTTTACTACTGCTTTAATATACTTCATAATTATTATACTTAAATTATTTATGGATTTGTCGATTATTCCTGGAAAGGCTGTAGCTCCTGAAATGGTTAAATTCTACAATATTATTCACTCAATAAAAACTATAATGACACCTATTCTAGGAATAATTTCATTTAAATTAATATGTGAAATATTATATAAAATCCTTAAAACCTGCGATATAATTATTCAAAATGATAATAATAAAAATGTTTAATTAATATAAAATCAATTTTAAGGAGGATGAAAAATGTCAGAAATACATAAGAATAATGACTTTAAATATATAAATGAAGGCAGACGTTCAATACGTATATACGATAGCAGCGTAAAGATAAGTAAGGAGGAAATGACTCAAATTATTAATGAGGCAGCAAAGGCTCCTTCATCAATCAACATGCAGCCTTGGAGATTTGTTGTAGTAGAATCAGAGGAAGGCAAGGAAAAGATACGACCTTTAGTTAGGTTTAATATTAATCAGTTAGAAACTTCTGCAGCCATGATAATAATTTTTGGAGATTTGCAAAGCTTTGATTATGCAGAAAAAATCTATTCAACAGCTGTTGAAAAAGGCTATATGCCTCAAGAAGTTAAGGATAAGCAATTAAGTACCTTTTCTAAGTATTACGAAACTATGAGCAGGGAAAAGAATATAGAAACTGTTTTAATAGATTGCGGCTTAGTTGCCATGAATTTAATGCTAGTTGCCAGATCTCACGGCTATGATACAAATGCCATCGGCGGCTTTGAAAAAGATAAAATTGCAGAAGCAGTTGGATTAGATAAGGATAGATATTATCCCGTTATGATTGTTGCCATAGGTAAAGCTAAGGATCCGGGATATCCTTCCTACAGACTACCTGCCGAAGAAATTACAAGCTGGTTATAAATATAAGTTAAAAAGACAGATTCATAATGAATCTGTCTTTTTTATCCCCTCTTATTTTAAATACCAGTATTCCTTATTATGTTCCATTAAATCATCTAAAACTAATTTAGCCTTTTCTGGATTTACTACTGTTCTATTTAAGGTTAAAGCTTGTAAAGCCTTCACATAGTTTTGCTCTAAGCATGCTTCTACTGTTAAGCGTTCATAAGCATGTTGACCTTCCATAAGTCCCTTATAGAATGGTTTAATTTCACCATATTTATAAGGATGAGCACCATCTTTTCCTACAGTACCTGACACTTCAACTATTGCATCTTCACTGAAGTTTGTTATTATTCCATTGTTTCTGCTCATTAATATAAATTCATTATTTAGGTCATAAGCAATTGATTCAGCTAATTCAACCATTAGGTTACCAAATACACTGTCACTTATGATTTCTATATCTTCAATATTATCTGTTCCTACAGCCTTGCTGCAAATTTCCCAAATTTCCTTTTCCCTGCTGTCTCTTGCCTCATCAGCTCTAGTATAATTTGGATCACTTTCTGCAACTATTTCTTCTGGGAAGAAGTAATATTGTAGATAAGTCGTTGGAATATATTCATCAAAGAATTTTAAATATTTATTTACTCTTAGGTAAGTGTCTAACCAAGATTTTGATCTTTGTTCTGCATTATATGGTTTAAAATCATGGTCTCTTAGGTAATTTCTTAATTTTTCAAAGTGATTATTTCCATGAATATCCCATAGGTCTGTGAACCATCCAAAATGATTTAAGCCAAAGTAAGTTGCCCTTAAGTCCTCTTGTGGAACTCCTAAAATCTTTGCAAAGGATCTCATTAGGGAGTATGGCTGGTCACATAGATTTAATAGTCTTTTATCATCTGGGAATACCTTATCTAAAGCTAAGGCTACTATTGCTGCTGGATTTGTATAATTTAATATCCAGGTATCCTTTGAATGCTTACGCACTTGATTAACCATTTCAATCATTGCATTTATAGATCTCATTCCATATGAAAATCCGCCAGGTCCACAGGTTTCTTGTCCTACTAAACCATATTTTAATGGGATTTTTTCATCAAGACTTCTCATTTCCCCTTTACCTACACGCATTTGGCAGAATACATAGTCTGTTCTTTCATAAGCTACATCTGGATCTGTTGTAAATACAACTTCTGTTTCTGGACTAAAGTGCTTAAGCACTAATCTTATATAGTCCTCCATTTTTGATGTTCTTTCATCATCTATATCATAAAAAATTATCTTCTTTAAAGGAAATCTATCCTTCATTTTAACTAAACTTCCAACTAAGGCTGGTGTTCTTGCGCTTCCTGCTCCAGTTACTGTTATAATATTGCTACTTCTCATATCTAACTCCACCTTTTCTTTTATAAATTTTGTAATTTTACAAATAAATTTATTTTTCTAATTCTTCATCCACAGCATTTCTAACAAATTCAACTAATGGTCCATAAACTATGTGAATATGTTTTGGTGCTGGGAAGAAAATTCCTGTACATCCTGATTCCTCTAAGATCTTCTTGTCTACTTCTTTAACATCTCCTAAATCTATTCTTAAACGAGTAATACAGTTATCAACATTTTTAATGTTAGATCTTCCCCCTAGACCCTTAACAACAAGTTTCGCTATTTCATCATATCTCTTTTCTTTGATTAATGTGTTTTCAACTGAAGGCACATCTTCTCTACCTGGAGTTTTAAGGTCTAATTTTAAGATCATAAACTTAAAGATAAAGTAAGTTACTACTGCTAAAACTAATCCTATAAGCACAAAGCTTAGCCAATTTGTCTT
The DNA here is from genome assembly GCA_012518815.1 of Candidatus Epulonipiscium sp. Classification (GTDB taxonomy): domain Bacteria; phylum Bacillota; class Clostridia; order Lachnospirales; family Defluviitaleaceae; genus JAAYML01. The sequence goes on from JAAYRK010000043.1 coordinate 3,407, forward strand.
TTCATATAATAAACCGAAGATTGCAAAGTCAAATATTGTTCCTCTAATATATCCAATTCCTACATTTGCGAAGGAAATTGCTACTGCTCCTATACCTACTATACATGCATAAATTACATATAATAGTGGTGAAATAAATACGAAGGAGAATTCTAACGGTTCAGTAACATTACCTAATAAAGCTGTTAGCACACAAGTTAACATTAAAGATTTAACCATTGGTCTATTTTCCTTGTGGGATGTTTTATACATTGCTAAAGCTATTGCTGGGAAGGCAAATAAGGTTACTAGCATTTGTTGTTGTGCCATAAATCTTGTTAATTTAGGCATCATGCTCCAGTATTCGCTGTCTGGTCCTAAATTGAATAGGATTTCATTTAAGGTTGGAACAACTCCAACATAAGTTTCTCCATTGATTATGTAAGTTCCACCTGCTTCAGTAAATCTAAATAATGCATTCCATAAGTGGTGTAATCCAAATGGTATAAATAATCTTTCACCTGCTGCTGTAAAGAATGGTCCAACTGGACTTAAGAATACTACTGATAGATTAGTTAATAATCCAACTGCTGCTTCCCAAATAAATGGAATTCCTAAACCTATAGCTACCATTATTCCCATTGTTATAATAGGAACTGATTTTTTACCTGCAAAGAAAGCTAAAGCTATTGGTAATTCTAACTTATAGAACTTATCAGTTGCCCAGGCTGCTACTCCGCCGGCAATAATACCTCCTAAGGCATTAACATTCATTGTTTGAATTCCTAGAACTTTTATTTGACCGAATTGGCTCATAACATCTGCATCAACTAGCTTACCAGTTACATTTAACCATACGTTCATTGTAATAATTAAAATCAAATAACCAAGGACTGAAGCAAAAACTGCAATTCCCTTGTCCTTTTTAGACATACCATAAGCAACACCCATAGCAAATAATAAAGGTATATTATCAAAAATAGCACTTGCTATAGTTCTTATACTAACTAAAGTTGTATTAATAGCTTCATTACCTAATACCGGAAATCTAGCAATCATATATGATTGAACAAGAGCTCCTGTTATACCTAAAATCATACCTACTGGAGCCATAACTCCGATAGGAAGCAATAAGGTTCTACCAAATTGTTGAATTTTTTGGCTTAATTCTTTTCTCATTATTCTTCCTCCATTTACCATCTTACTTAATATACAAAATATAATTTCTTTTTAGAGCGCCCTTTTCGATTTTAATTTTATATTTAAATTTAAACATTTACAATGAGTTTGAAGGATACTCTTTTCCTATCTAAATACCTAGGTCAGGCAAAATGACCTAGGTCAGAAACAAAAAATAGCCCTAAACTAGAGCTATTTTTTTATATATTCTTTAATTGTATTCACAAGCATCTCAATAACTAAAAAGATCCCTATTCTAGAACTGCTGTCATTAAATTTAGTTTCTGTTTCGTCAGATACGCAAGCAAAGGTATAATCACTTATCTTGGCTAGTTCATTTGTACCAAAGGAAGTTATTGCAAGGGTTTTACAGCCCTTCATCTTGGCAATATTAGCTATTTCTAAAATCTTGCTTGTCTTACCTGATAGGGATATTAATATTACCATTTCATCCTTTTCTAAGGTGTTCCCTACAATGGTCGATAAGTTATA
>JAAYRK010000044.1 GCA_012518815.1 Candidatus Epulonipiscium sp.
CATCATCAATCAGCAGTTCAGTATGTTCTTTTACGAATTTCGAGAACCTTTGAAAAACAAAATCGCTCAAGCCACATTTTTTAATATTCCTAATAAAATTTAAATATTGACTCCAAAACTCAAAAAAAACTTTTGTTGCAGTATGTTTACTAGGCTTATCGAGCGTTTCATACATCTTAATATACTCTTCTCCAAGAAAACTAATATATGCTTCTAATACATCATTCTTAGAATCAAAGTTTCGATAGAAAGTTCGGCGATCTAAATCTGCATTACGACAAATCTCTGTTACAGTAATTTTATCATATTCCATCTTCTCCATTAAATTTAGTAATGCCTGAATAATCCACCTTTGTGATTGCCTCGCTATAGGATTGTCGCTTTGAAGCATTCTTAATTCTCCTTTTTAATTCCGCTACAAAATCATCTTCTTTGTAGCACTTGTTTTTAGCTAATTGACTCCTTACACATAGCTTATTATACTGTAAAGTATAAACCGCCACAAGCGTAGCAGTAACTAATTTCATAGAAAGGAGTATTCCTTTGATAAGAACAATAAAAACAATAAGTGTATTAGGATTTTTAATATGTCTTTTGATTATGTATATGACAGATCACGGAATACCTGGTATTAGAAAATATGACCCTTCTTTTCGTCTATTGGATATGCATTTTCATTATAGTAGTGAAACGGTAAAAGAAACCTTTGATAAAATCAGTGAAGGTGGTCGAATAGCTTATAAAACATATCTATTACTCGATTTTATTTTTATAGTATTTTTTTTAATTACCATGTTCACTATTTCAGATGTTGTACTAATATCATCACAGCTTAAAATAATTATTTGTACTGTATGCGGACTAAGAGCATTATTTGATGTCTTAGAGAACATATTACTTTTACGTATGCTTGGACAATATCCGCTATTTAACGATAACTTAGCAAAAATATGTCCTTGGCTTACATCTTTTAAATTTATTATGCTTTATATATGGCTGATAGTTATATTATCCCAAACTGTCATTTGCGGATTAAAGTCAATTAAGAGATGAGAAAATCACAGCTTTCCATTCTGCTTCTTTAAATCCTACCAACACAAAACCGTCACCGATAAGAATTGGACGTTTAACAAACATACCATCAGATGCTAGCAGATTATACTGTTCCTCCTCACTCATAGTAGGGAGTTTGTCTTTGAGCTTTAACTCCCTATACAACAAACCGCTAGTATTAAAAAACTTCTTCAATGGTAAAGTGCTCTTTTTATGCCAATCCTTCAATTCCTCAATTGTAGGATTCTTTTCTTTGATATGTCTTTCTTCAAAAACTATGCCGTTTTCTTCTAGCCATTTTTTAGCCTTCTGGCAAGTAGTACACTTAGGATAACATACTAATACCATATCTTTCCTCCATTTCATTCTTTTCTAATTCAACAAGAATCAAATTATGGGTGCAAGCTAGCACTCCCCTCTATTACTTGTTCTTTTTTTGGCTCCTTTATACCCAAAATTATTCGTAAGAAAGTAAAATGTCTAAACAGTTCAAAAAGCACCAAACAAGCTATAAGGGTAAGTAAAACAATTAATATAAACTGTGATAATATATTATTTGTCCATTGTAAAACATAATAAGCAATTACCATCATAACTGATTGATGAAGTATATAGACAGGGAAAGCTGCTTTATTTAAATATTTAAGCACCTTTCCTCCTCGATTAAAATATTTGTAGGCAAATGCTAACATCACCATCAAGGCAGTTATTGCATAAAGATTTCTTACAAAGGCAAAAAGTATAGTTTCCCAGGCAAAATCACCAAATCCTTTCGTATAATTATGTAAAAATAAGTATATAGGTATAGATAAGGCCATTATGCCAACAGACCACCATCTAATATTTTCAATCGTTTTAAATGATTTTTCATTTGATGCAATTAAAAATCCAATTACGAAATACAAGCCGTAGAAAAATGGACTCTTACCAGCAATATCCGGTAAAGCCTCAGAAATTGTAATAGGAACAAATAAAAAAACAAGGAACCATCCTTTATCAAATAGATGTCCAAAAAAACCAATACCCTTGTTCTGTCGATAATGTTTAATATGTATAAATAAAGGCAAAAACATGCAGGATAAAATAAACAGATATAGTATGAACCACAAATGTCCAGGTGTGAATGTACCATGATAACCAGTAATATCTGAAAAATCAGTGAAAAACTGAGTAAACAGATAATTAAAATACCCTCCATTTAAAGTCTCTTGCTGTAAGCGTGCCATATAACCTTGTATTGGAACAATCAGGATTATCCCAAAAATTAGTGGAATAAAAAGTCGAAAAAAACGCTCTTTGAAATAACTAACTGCATTTTTATTTTGCAAAGCATACCATGAAGCAATCCCTGAGACTAAAAACATCAGTGGCATAAACCAGGGCCAGATGACATTCATAAAAGTAACGCAGGCTGAACTTGTTACACTGCTATGGATATAATTAAATTCCCTAGAATCGAATACTCTTGCAGCATGAAATGGAAACAAGAGAAAAATCCCAAAAATTCTTAACCAATCAATGTCTTTTCTACGCATATATTACCTCCAATATAATAAGGGGACGGTTCTGTTGCTTCTTAATAAATAGCTTTAAAAATCATCTCTTGCTTCATTTACTAGCTAACTTAATTAAGGCTTCCTCTATGTCTGATACAAAATAGATACTGTTTCCTTTATTACTTTCATATATAAAATCTTTAAGAGCTTTACTAGTGTATTTTGAATAATCTCCTACAATGGCAATTTTTTTACTATAATTAATAAACTTCTGCAATATTTCTCCTGCAATTCCGTTACTCAAAATAAAAAAATCCTCAGCCACGCATAACTTATATACTATAAGTTTATCACAATTGCTTTCATATTGTGCAGATGCAATCAAATCTAAGGCAGATTGGGTATCTTTAATAATAATCTCATCAGTATTAATTAGTACAATATCATTTTTTTCACCTAATATTTTATACTCCATGTTGTTCTCCTTTTATATAAATTGTCAAAGCATAATACTACACGATAAATTCAAATTATAAGCTGCTTAATCTCTTATAAAAGATAAATTTATCTTTACATAAATTAATAAAAATCAAAATTTATTTTAGACATATTAATTAGCCTAACATAAAACCATTTTATCAATTCAACTACAAATAATCAATTTCATAATACTTATTTAATCAATCTTAAATATTCTAAGCTATATCTGTTCTATATTAATACTTATTAAAAGCCAACTTGTTTTATCGATTACTTTATATAATAATAAAAAACAACACATCAAATTTTTCATATTTCCACATGAAGGATAATGGTCTCATATACTAACTTTAAACAAATAAAATACCCTCGAAATGCTCTATTAACCATATATCGAGGGTATAAGTTTGTGCTTTACTTTAATTATCTAATAGTTTTTCTATGTCCTCTTCAAGCTGCTCAGGTTTATAACCAGGTGCATACCTTTCATAAATATTTCCGTTTCTATCAATTAAAAATTTACCAAAATTCCATTTTATATCATTTGCTTTTTCAAGGGGGTAAAGACCTTTTATTTTTTCTCCAAATGCTAATGAATCTGCATTTTCTTTATCCTCAGGAGCTTGCTCTTTAAGCCATACATAAAGAGGATCAGCATTTTGACCGTTAACATCGATTTTAGCAAAGAGAGGAAATGTTGTTCCAAAATTTAACATGCAGAACTGAGAGATTTCTTCATTTGTGCCAGGTGCCTGATTTAAAAATTGATTACATGGAAAATCTAATATTTCAAAACCTTTGTCCTTGTATTTCTTATATAAGGCCTCAAGTCCATTGTATTGAGGGGTCAGACCACATTCCGTTGCTGAATTTATTATAAGTAATACTTTACCTTTATATTCTGATAGTGAAACATCTTCTCCCTTATTATTTTTTACTATAAAGTCATATATGTTCATCTTCCAGCCTCCTTTTTTTATTTTTACTAACAAACACAAATTCCCATACATTTAAACTTTACTTCAATAGATATTATGGCGTAATATAGATAAAAATATTAATGCCTAAAATTTTGCTTTTAATAAATTTTATATGACGATTTTTTCAATACGCTCGCTTTTAGTATGAGCTTAAGTTTTTAATTGCAAATATTCTCTATATTGATTTTATTATAGCATTGTAAGCAGTACTATGTCCAAGACTATTTGATTGATTTATAGTACCAGTAAAATATAAGTCATTTTCTGGATTATAAAAAGAAAAAGCTCCTGTTTCCCCCAAAAAACAACACTTCTCAGTTACCCTTTCAATAATACCACCTAATAATTGAAAATTTGTATCCGAATAATGCTCCTTATTGTATTCTTTTATTAAACACTTATTTAGTCTATTATATCTCTCTTTCTCTAACATAAATAAATCCACTGATAATGGATGTTAAAGGAGATATTAAAACTAA
>JAAYRK010000045.1 GCA_012518815.1 Candidatus Epulonipiscium sp.
TATATTTTGACAATTTGCTTCTTGAAATTTTCCTCATAATATTTTTTTGACATGTCTTTCTCCTCCAATAATTTTATTATATCATGTTCGGAGAAAAACTGTCCTATTTAGTATAGCCTATCCAACTCTTATACCACATATATTTTAACTAAAATATCAATTATAAAGATGTTTTAAAAAGTGATTTAAAAATATTATCGAAATAAGTCAAAATTATTTTTTGAAATCTTAAATAATTTGTTGTAAAATATCCTTATGTGAAATATTGTAATTGTTACTTTTTTAATCCTTTATTGTAAAGCTAAAAATAATAATTTGTAGAATATTGTAAAGGAGGCAAACAATGACTAAAATATATAAATTTTTTTTAGTTTTAGGGATTATTCTACAACTTTCTTATCTTTTAGGTTTTCCTATTTCAGCATTTAATAACTATAAAAGTTTTAAAATTTTATTTTCTTTTCTAAGTTCATTAAGTTACATTTTTTTCATTATTGGATACCTATTAGTTCACAGAGCAAATAAAAACAGCTAGATAATGTGAAAAATTGTCAAGTAGAAACAAATTGTTATAAAATGTAAATTTCAACTATTTCTTAATTACTTTTTTTATCTCATTTTTTAATTTTTCTGCTGCTGCTTTTATGTCTGACTTAGAAATAACAGCCGACACTACTGCAAAACCATCAATAGCTAAGTTTTTAAAATTTCTTATAGTGTCTTCATTTATTCCTCCAATTACTACAATAGGAATTGGAATATCTTTTATTATAGCTCCAAGCTCATTAATAGATGTAAGTTTTACATTTTTTTTGGTATCTGTAGCAAACATTGCTCCAATTCCAAGATAATCAGCACCATCTTTATATGCTTTTATAGCTTCATCATAGTTCGATGCAGATATGCCAAGAATTTTATTTTTTCCAATCAACTTTCTTGCAACTCTTGTCGGAATATCATCCTGTCCAATATGTACCCCTGCTGCATCAACAGCTAATGCTATGTCTATTCTGTCATTAATAATTAAAGGAATATTATATTTATCTGTAATATCTTTTATACTTTTAGCTATTTCAAAGAATTCTATGGATGAACAATTCTTTTCTCTAACTTGAACTAATGTACATCCTCCCAAAATTGCTTGTTCTACTGCATCTTCTAATTTTTCTGTACTCATGAGTTTTCTATCTGTTACTAGATAAAGTGTATAATCAATGTTTCTTTTCATTTATTTTCCCTCTTCCTAAAAATAGTTTGCTGTTCATATTTGATATAGCATCAATAATATGAATATGAAAGCTACCAGTTCCAATTGTCCCTGCTTTTTCAAAAGCAATTTCTCCTGAAATACCCATTGATGTAATTCCAGTAATTGCAGCAGCATAATAATCCTTAGTTATGCCACAAAAACTAGCAACAAGAGCAGAAGTCATACAACCTGTACCAGTTACTTTAGAAAGAAGTTTATGGCCATTAGAAACTTTAGCAAATCTTGTACCATCTGAAATAATATCCTCTTTTCCTGTAATGGCTACTATACATGAGTATTTTTGAGACACTAGTTTTGAAATCTCCATTGCATCATTTTTTTCGTCTTCAATAGCCGAATCAACCCCTTTTGTAGAAACCTCAAGTCCTGCAATAAAAGAGACTTCTGATAAATTCCCTCGGATAACATCTACCTTTATCTGAGAAAGAATATATTCTACTGTTTTATTTCGTAATCTAGAAGCACCTGCTCCCACAGGATCTAAAATTACTGGTATTTTTAGTCCATTAGCTTTTTTAGCTGCCACAATCATTGAAGCTATTGTACGTTTATTTAAAGTCCCAATGTTAATTACAAGGGCTGAAGATATTGATACAATATCCTCTACTTCATCTTGATCATCTGCCATAACTGGCGATCCTCCAATTGCCAAAATAGCATTTGCACAATCATTTACCGTTACATAATTAGTGATGTTGTGAACTAAAGGAGTTTTATTTTTGATTTCGTCAATCAATTTTGCACAAGTATTAAGCAAATTACTCATATCTTTCCAACCTTTCATTATTAAATCACGATATAAAGAATAACTTTTCATCTATTAAAAATATGTACTGTATTCAAAAATAAATATTTATCTTAATTTTTTAAACCATGCTTATACAAATCATAAAAATGATGAGTTGGCCCATGCCCTTTTCCAATATTTAAGGAATGTTCAATAGCTGTTGTAATATATTTTTTTGCCTTATTTACTGAATTAGGCATAGTCATGCCAAGTGCAAGATTAGCTGTAATGGCTGATGAAAAAGTACAACCTGTTCCATGAGTATTTTTTGTATTAATCCGTCGGCTTTTATAATAATAGTACTCTTCACCGTCATATAAAACATCTATGGCATCCCCAATAGCATGACCACCTTTAATAAGAACATTTTTACAGCCCATATCATATATAATTTTTGAAGCTACTTTCATATCTTCTTCATTATTTATCTTCATATTTGTTATCTTTTCAGCCTCAGGAATATTTGGTGTAAGCAAATCTGCATGAGGTATTATAAACTTTATTAATGAATCAATGGAGTTAGGGTCCATAAGAGGACAGCCGTTTTTTGCATACATAACTGGGTCAATAACAATATTTTTTGGCTTATATTCTTCCAATTTTTTAGCTACTGCTTTCATACAAGCTTCTTTAGATAACATTCCTATTTTTACAGCATCAACTTCAATATCCTCAAATATAGCATCAATCTGTTTTTCAATTATGTCAGGAGTTATGTCCTGAATATCAATAACTCGGCTTGTATTTTCTGCTACAACTGAAACTATAACACTCATCCCAAAGACTCCATGAGCAGAAAATGTCTTTAAATCTGCTTGGATTCCAGCACCTCCACTACAATCTGAACCAGCAATAGTAACTACCTTTTTCATAAATAAATCCTCCTTTTTTCTTTCTATTTATAAAATTTGGGCACTTCCTATACCTAGAAGTGCCCAATCACATACTTATTTTGTACATGGTTTGCTTCCCTACGTAGGTATTAACCAACAGGTTCTAAGGGTCAGGTTTTACCTTCTCAACTACTATCTAGTTCCCCCGCAAATTCTAATCATGACCATATTTATTTATTAATAAAACTCTATTAAATAAAAACAAGGTACTCCTACAAAAAGAAGTACCTTAATCATCTACATATTGTATCTGATTTGCTTCCCTACGTAGGTGTTAACCAACAGGTTCGAAGGGTCAGGTTTTACCTTCTCAACTACTATCTAGTTCCCCCGCAAATCCTAATCTGAGTTTTAATTTTAATTGATTATATCCTTTTGGCACAATCTAGTCAAGTCTTACAGCAATATTTTGATGGCTGTACGCAAGTAATAGGTGCTAATACTACTAAAGACACAATTTATCCCCACTCCACTCTTTAGAATGGAGTGGGGATTTTTTACCCCTAAGACCTATTTCATATATAACTTCGCTATCATAAATATCATAATCATTATTATTATCATTTGAACTTGATTCTTCAAGCAATTCATTATTGCTTTTTGAACACATATCCAGCTCTATTCTTTATAATTTTATTATAAATATACTCAAGAAATAAATATGAAATAACTTCAATTATTAGAATATGAATTATACACAAAAAAGTATATATTACCAGCTTTTAACTTAAAATATCTGGTAACTTTAAGCAGATAAAAATACCCTCATTTTCTTTTTTATTATACGAATTCATTAGTTTACAAATATGTTTGGCCGCATCCCTAATTAATTTTTCATCAACTAACTAAATTATTCATTTTATTAATTTACCAGTACTAATTCCTTCTAGAATGTCTACATGTTTATAATTCTTTACTAGTTCAATTAAGTCTTTCATTTCACCATTAACAAACTTATTTTTATGGTGAACGATATTAAAGGACCTATTCCAATCAGAATCTGTATTTTGAATTACATGTATTTTATCATTTTTTATTTCTTCTTCTACTAGCCGTACTGAAATAACTGCTAAGTATTGATTTTCAATAACTGCTTTTTTAATAGATGCAGAACTATTTGCCTCTAAGGCTATTCTTATCGGAATTCCTTTCTCTTGCATATATCTTTCAAATAACTCTCTTGTTCCACTTCCTTCTTCTCTCATGGCAAAATTTTCGTTTTTAAGTTCTTCTAGTTTAATCTTTTTCTTTTTAGAAAAAGGATGTTTTGTATTACAGATAAGAACTAAGAAATCATTTATTTCAGGAATAGAAATTAAATCTTGACTTTTAATTTTTCCCTCAACAATAGCAATATCTAATTCTGATTTCAAAAGTTTTTCTTCTATATCCTTTGTATTATTTACATAAGAATATATTTCAGTCTGGGGGTTAGTTTTGTCAAAAGCATTGATTAGATCACCAAGAATACAATCTCCAACAGTATTCGTTGCACCAACCCTAATTTTTTTTACGTAATTATCATGTATCATCATTTCTTCCATATCATCAAACTGTTTTACTAAATTTCTTGCATATGAAAGTAGCTTTTTACCTTTTGGAGTTATATATAATTTTTTTGAAAGCCTTTCAAACAAAAGCCCTCCATAATGCTGTTCAAGTTCTCTAATTGCCTGACTTACTGTAGGTTGAGAAATAAAAAGTTTTGCTGCAGCAGTACTCATTTTACCAGTGTCCACAACTTCAATAAATATTCTTAAATGCCTTATGGTCATATTATCACCTTCTATTATACTAATTCTAAATTATTAATATGTTTTACCTATAACTTTAATCAGATAATATCATTTTATTATTAACCTAACAAGTGATATCATTAAAATAATAAACTTTTATTTTTAAAAAGAGGTGTAAAGTATGAAAGTTCTTATTATTGGCGGCGTGGCTGCTGGCACTAAGGTTGCTGCAAAGCTAAAACGTGAGAATTATGATTGTGATGTTACAATTTTAACTAAAAGCAAAGATATTTCCTATGCGGGCTGTGGCTTGCCCTACTATGTTGGCAAGCTAATTGAAGATGGCAATCAATTAATCGTTAACACGCCTAAAAGTTTTTCAGAGTTAACTGGAGTTACGGTAATGACTCAAACCGAAGTAACAAAAGTAAATCCTACAAAAAAAACTGTAGAAGCCCTAGATTTAAAAACTCAAGAAAATCTTAAATTCGATTATGACAAATTGGTTATAGCTTCTGGAGCTGAAGCAATCAAACCAAATATTGATGGAATCAATTTAAAAAATGTTTTCTTTTTAAGAACTCCAAACGATGCCTATGCCTTACGCAACGCTGTTGACAGTAGTGAAATTAAAAGAGCTGTTATAGTCGGGGGTGGATATATAGGTCTTGAAATTGCCGAAAATTTATCTTCTCAAGGAATTAAGACAGTTATTATTGATATGGCAAAGCATATACTTCCCGGATTTGATGTTGAGTTTTCTTTGTATGTTGAAAATCATTTAGCAGAACAAGGTATCATAAGCTTTACAGAAACAACAGTTGAAGCTGTTCTTGGTGAAGAAAAAGTTGAAAAAATCAAAACAAACAAACGTGCCATTAAAGCAGATGCTGTTATTTTTTCTGTTGGAATAAAAGCTAACACAAGCTTTTTAATTGATTCA
>JAAYRK010000046.1 GCA_012518815.1 Candidatus Epulonipiscium sp.
AATATAAATAAAGTCCGCCTTTTGGCGGACTTTATTATTGCATACTTATAACTCTTTAGTAGTTTCTTCTTTTTCTTCCTTATCGCTTTTATCTGTTTTTTTCTTACCGATATTAAACTTAGTTAATAATTCAGGAACCATATCAATTAATTTATTAACACTATCTTGATTTTTAATGTTAATAAGCTGTGTTGTTCCGTCCTTAATTAATAAAATTGCACTAGGAGTAATCTTAGCTCCTAAGCCTCCCATACCAGAATCTTTGTTTTCACCTTTTTCAGTTTTTCCTCCAGATGCACCAGCACCTACTCCAAAACTTACATCAACTAAAGGAAGAATGATTGCATCTTCTACTTTCATGGGTTCCCCCACAACTGTTTTGGTTGAAATAAAATTTTCTAGTTGGCTTAATAAAGTCTCTAAACTATTCTTCAAGTTCGATTCCATTATTATCATCCTTTCGTGAAGATAAATAATTTTTTACTATTTCTTTTATTGGCTTCTTTAGCAAGTAAGAGGCAATATATATAATAATTATACCAACTTGAAATCTACCTTCTGCCTTTAATTCACCATTTAAAACCTTTTCATTAAAGTTTGCCTTAATATGTACACTATTTCCTAAACAAGGTTTGATTATTCCTATACCTGCTAAAATATAACCTGTATGTGAAGGGTCTTCCAAGCCAAACTCAATATCAGACGAAAACTTTCGAGGTTTTATATGCCTTAATATTCTTTTTGCAAATTGATAAGTATATTTTATTATTTCTTTTTTATTAGGATAATTTATAATGCTCTTAATTGAAAAATTATCGTCTCCTATTTCATCTATCTCATCTGTTTCATCTTCCCAGTTAAGTTCTTCATCTAGATAATTATGCTTATAAACTTCTTTTCTACTTTCAAAGGATTCATCATTATCATCATTTATTAATTTATCATCTTCTTTTAAAAAGTCTTTGACATCTTCTTTTTTGGCTTCTACTTTAATCTTGCTTTCATTTTCTTTAGTTGCTTTTACTTCATCTTTAATGCTTTCTTCTTTTCTATCTAATAATTTTTTATCGATGCTATCCCTTGCTTTATTAGATTTTTTTGCTCTTTTTGATTTTCTTTCTTTATTAATTATCTTTTTTGTAAATACCCTAAAAAAATTAGATTCTGTTTTTGACTTGTTCATAATATAGCGATAATAAATTAATTTGATTAACCATGAAACTTTAACATCTGCATCAATAGTACTACTAGCAGAAATATAAACTGAATAGTAAAAAGGAATAAATAAAATCATCAATAAAGCACTAATTAATATTACTAATAGAATACCCAGCACAATAGCTATATATTTTAATATAAGAAATATAACCGATAATATTGACATTTTTAGTGCTCCTGTTCCTATGCAAAAAATTCTCTTATTTTTATAGGATCCCCATACTCTTTATAAACACTATCAATAATTCTTCTTGTTAACTCAAAGGCTTCTTCTTTTCCCATAGCAATACCAATTATTTTATAGTCTTTATTACGATTAATATCTTTTTTTATTTCACTACTATTTAATATTACTAGAAGATTATTTGAAGAAGAATCTAAGCATATACAATATAAATTTTTATAAGGATGGTTTTTACTAAGTCTCCTTATGATTCTATCCTTATTTTTAATCTTATCTCCAATATAGAGATTTTTTATAAATTTCATAGGCATTCTTCTTTCATAATAATTATCGATATACCTATATTTAATTTTTGACTAATTAAAATATATTATAACAAAAATAAAAAATAAAGTCACGTAATAAGATTTTTAAGCATTTGAAATATCCAATCTTAATAACTATGACTAATATTTAAAAAATATACTGAATGATATTAGTATCCCCTACAAATTTTTTGTAGGGGTTCTTATAAAGTATCTATTTTATTGTAATGCGGCTTCTAATTTAGTTATATGCTCTCTAGGAAATACTCTTAATAATTCCATATATTGCTCTTGAGTTAAACCTTCTGTAGATATATAAATATCAATCATTTGGTCTACAGTGCTTGATTGAAATTTCTTTTTTAATTCTTCAAATTGAACTTGTTCCAATACACACTCACCTCATTTACTTTTTCTTTTTTAGTATGTGTCTTTTTTAATAATATATTCTAGCTAACAAACTTATATTCAATATTCTATTATTAAAAACTGCTATTATTGATTTAAATATTATAATTTTATGCTTTACAATAAAAATTTTTATCTTTTACACAAAAATTTAAAATAAAAAACATCTACCATAGTAGATGTTTTAGTTATGTAAATGAGCAAATCTATAAGCCGAGTTCTGTC
>JAAYRK010000047.1 GCA_012518815.1 Candidatus Epulonipiscium sp.
AGCGTTCATCCTGAGCCAGGATCAAACTCTCATTTTAATAGTTTATCCTCGCCAGTTATCTGGCTAATCACTCAATCTTGAATTGATTGGGTTATGGTTATGCTGTTTAATTTTCAAGGATCAAAAATTTCTTTATAATTTACTATCGAATTATGGAATCGACAGCGAATTATATTCTATCATAATAATTTGTGTTGTGTCAATATGTTTTTATTGATTAATGATGTAAATTTTTATCATTTATTGGCTAATTGGCGGAGAAGGAGGGATTTGAACCCTCGCACCGCTATTAACGGTCTACTCCCTTTCCAGGGGAGCCCCTTCAGCCGCTTGGGTACTTCTCCAAAGCTTAGCCGTTAAAATGGCAATAAAATGGCGGAGAAGGTAGGATTCGAACCCACGGCCCCTTTCGGAGTCACTGGTTTTCAAGACCAGCTCCTTAAACCACTCGGACACTTCTCCACTTTAACAAAAATTATATGCAGCACTCTTATCGAGTGCCTATATAAAATAACATATCTTAATTCTTATGTCAAGATATAATATATTATTTTGTTAGATGAAATTTTTATCAATTATTATTACTTTCTTGTTATAGTTTCTCCAAAGAGTAAATCTTCTGCTGTTGTAATTTTTATATTCTCATAACTACCTTCTATGATTCTTACCCTATGGCCTAGCCTTTCTACTAATACTCCATCATCTGTTCCTATATAATTATCTTCTTTTGCTTTTTTGTGTGCTTCTATTATAATATCTCTTTTAAATCCTTGAGGAGTTTGAATTGACCATAACTTGCTTCTTTCTGGCGTACTTACTATATAGCCTTCTTCATCAACAATTTTTATTGTATCTTTTACTTTTACCCCCATAACACAAGCCCCATAAATAGAACTAGCTTCTATCATCTTATTAATATCTTCTTCAGATATAAAAGGTCTTGCACCATCATGTATTAAAACAATTTCTGCATTATCAGACATTGCTTTTAAACCATTATACACTGACTCTTGCCTTTCTTTTCCTCCTATAGTTGTCTTTATTTTATTGGGGTCACATGTGCTTAATATTTCATTATTAAAGTATTCGATGTCTTCTTTTGCAATCACTACAATAATCTCATTAATTGATTTTAGTTTAATAAACTTTTCTATAGTGTGAAGGACAATTGCCTTATCCCCTATTTTTAGATATTGCTTTTTAATATCTGAGCCCATTCTTTTACCTTGGCCTGCTGCAGGAATTATAACTGAACAATTGCTTTTTAATTTTTCACTCAAAATATCACCTCTGAAAATATTTGATTAAAAAGTTCGAAGGGCTTTATTAAAATAAAACTCCGGAGTATCTACTCCGAAGTTTTATCTCCATTTGTTTTTGTGAATATCATTCTTCCAGCTGCTGTTTGCAGTACGCTGGTAACTAATACTTTAATGGTTTCACCGATATAGTCTTTTCCACCTTCAACTACTATCATAGTTCCATCATTTAAGTATGCTACTCCTTGTCCATTTTCTTTTCCATCTTTAATAACTGTTACTTCCATGTCTTCACCAGGAAGTACAACCGGCTTAACTGCATTTGCAAGTTCATTAATATTAAAAACAAAAACTCCTTGAAAATCAGCAACTTTATTTAAGTTGTAATCATTTGTTACTATTATGGCATCCATCTCTTGAGCTACTTTTAAAAGTTTACTATCTACTTCTGCAATATCTTTATAATCTATCTCTACTATTTCTACTGGTATCTTTAACTGCTTTTGAATTTCATTTAATATATCAAGACCTCTTCTACCCCTATTCCTTTTTAGTGCATCTGAAGAATCTGCAATATGCCTTAACTCTTCTAATACAAAAGTAGGAATAACTATTTTACCTTCAACCAAGCCTGTCTTTAAAATGTCTAAAATTCTTCCATCGATAATTACACTTGTATCTAAAACTTTAGGTTTAGCAATACTGGATTCATTTACTCCAAGCATTTTAACTTCATCTTTCTTCCTTTGGACAACCTGATATCCTAGATAGCCAAAAATTATATTAAGTGCAACAACAATCAAACTTCCTATAAGCCCATATTGAAGTACTGCTATCCCTAGTAAATTTGATATAACTAGTCCTACACAAACACCTACAACATTCATTGTAATTTCTTTTAAAGTCATATTCGTAAAAATTTCTTCGAGATCTTTTAACTTCTTTAATAATAACTCTACGAAAAATGATGATATTGTAATATAAATTAAAATAATTACCAATAAAATAATAATGACCATAACAAGATAATCTAACTCTTCAGGTATATTCCAAAAAAAGTTTGTAGGTTCTAAATAACTAGTATAAAGAAAATCACATAAAAAATAAATTATACAGCCGGTTATAGATGAAAAAAGAATTCTTAAGATTTTTTTCATAATGCCACCCCCTATTCAAGTATTGCCTTATGCTTCAGAAATATACAACAAATTATAAATATCTGACTTTTATAATTTATTTTTTAATTTTAAATTTGCTACAGCATTCAAATCAAGGTCATGAGTAATTCCTTTTATGTACTCAAAATAAGCTGCCGATCCTATCATCGCAGCATTATCAGTACACAAACTTATAGATGGATATTGTAAGAAAACACCTTCTTTTTCGCATTCTTTTTTCATTAATTGCCTAAGTCCTCTGTTAGCAGATACCCCACCAGCTAATGCAATTTTATTAACTCCCATTTTTTTTGCACACGCGATGGTTTTTGTAACTAAAACTTCAATAACTGCTTGTTGAAAACTAGCAGCAACATTATTAATATTAATACTTTCTCCCATCATCTTGCTACGATTTAAGTAATTTAATACTGCAGATTTTAATCCACTAAAGCTAAAATCAAAAGAACCTTCTTCGAGATATGCCCTAGGAAATTCAATGGAATCAGGATCCCCTTCTAAGCCTAATTCATCAATTTTGGGGCCTCCTGGATAACCTATGCCAATAGCTCTTGCAACCTTATCATAAGCTTCTCCTGCTGCATCATCTCTTGTTTTCCCTAATATTTCATATGCACCATAATCTTTAACATATACTAAATGAGTATGCCCGCCTGACACAATTAAAGATATAAAAGGCGGCTTAAAATCATGATTTTCTATATAATTGGCAGCTATATGTCCTTCTATATGATGAACTCCAATTAGGGGCTTTTTTGTAGCAAAGGCTATTGCTTTTGCTGCTGCTACTCCTACCAACAAAGCACCAACTAAGCCTGGACCATAAGTAACTGCAACCGCGTCCACATCTTCCAAAGTCATTTCTGCTTGAACTAATGCTTCATAAATTACTGGATTTATTTTTTCTACATGCTTTCTAGAAGCAATCTCTGGAACAACCCCACCATATTTTTTATGAAGATCAATCTGAGAAGAAACAACATTGGACAATACAATTCTTCCATTTTTCACAACAGCAGCCGCAGTCTCATCACATGATGTTTCTATTGCAAGTATAAATATATCTTTCTTATCATTCATAGTAATATCCTTTCTAACAGGTTAGGAATACTAATGGTCTAGATAAAAATTTAAAACTCATTTAAAATTGAAAACTCGTCCACAATTTCCCAAGCTAAAATTCTCCAGGTGCCGTTTTCTTGTTGCCTTAAATAGTATTCTAAATAATTATCAGTATTACTATTTGTATATTGAATGACTTTGATTATTGCAATTTTGGGATTACTTGCTTCATATTTTACAACATCTTGTCTAATTTCAATAATTTTATAGCCACTTTCTTTGTATTCCTCAACTTTTAATCTAACCTTTTCAATTTGTTCTTCATAAGGGTTTATTTCTAATAAATCAGGATCAAGTAAATTTCTTTGAATTCGGATCAATTCTCTAATTTCCTCATCATCGGCTAATTCTCCACCATATAAATATAACAATATTATATTATTTCTTTCAACAACTTCATTAGGAGAATAAAATTCATCTTGATATTCGTTAAGTTGAATAATCTTCTCAAATTTTGTTAATTCTTCTTTCTTTCTAATTGTCTTTTCTTCATTATCATTATTATTAAGATAATAGAAATATCCACCAGCTAAAATAATAATAATTAGTATTGCTAAAATTTTTCTCATTATTCTTCTTTTTTCCCCCTTATATTTTTTGTTATAACTTCATAAAGCTTAGCTTGGTAATAATGATTTAATTCATTTTCATATTCAGTATTATCGGCTGTACAAAGAGAATTAGTTAATTTATTAATTAACATTTGTGAAAACATTCCAAGGCTAAGAAGGGGTAAGATTAAAAGATTTCCACACCAATCTAATAGTGGAACTAGCTTTATTAACTGGATTAATAGTATTCCTATCCAAAATTTTATATAAATATCACTTTTATCATTTATTTTATTAATAAGAAATTCACCAATAACAAGAGCTAATACCGTTTTCCCAAATTGCGTAAACAATTGGCCAGTTATAATCAATATAATTGCTATTGGAAAGGCAACTAAAGACAAAGTAAACACTAAAACAAGAGCAAAAAGCATTAAATATATAACTAAGCCTCTGTGTAAAACATCTTTTGTTTGATTGACAATTATTTTACCTTGGATAATAACTGTTTTCTTAAACAAAGATAAAAACAATAAACTTATCACCATCTGTATGACAGCTTTTATTAAGTCCATTATATACGTAGGTATATTATCAGTATAATAAAAAAACAAGGCTTCGTCCCACTGTTTTTTAAAAATATTTAATGTATTTAAAACAGGGCCAATGCTACCAGTTACCTTCGAGTTATGATGGCAAGATACTCTTGATGATATTGTTTTTACATTCCCTTTTATTATTGCTTCTTCCCCAATATATATATCGGCACCATAAGCATAAACATTACCTTCAATTTCACCTTTAATTATAATTTTTCCTTTATAAAGAAATAAATCTCCAAAGTGTATTGAAGAAATATGTACATTAGAAAACAAAAAGAGAGGGTCTCCTTTTGTTTTCTCTGTTTGCTCAATTTGTTTCATAAAATACAAGCCTCTTAAGCTCTTTGACTCACTATTATTAGTATCAAAAGCATACACCATTGAAGCAAATAACAACAATGAACATAATAAGAGGATAAAGCGGGATTTCATCATATTTCTACCTTTGCCTTACGGTAAATATAGTATTTTATAGCTCCAAGAATAGATAACACAGGAATTAATATTAATCTTAAAGAGCTAAATACATATTTACTAGTGCTTAAAATACTAATAATTTCCTCCTTAATATCGCTAATATAAGTGGATAATATATCCACAGTTGGTACCATTGAGCTAGCCCAATCACCTAAATAAGGATTTTCAACAAGATATTCTATAATGGGGTACCTATATAATACTAACAACACGCCTATACCAAATATTAAAGAAAACAAGCCCCATACCATTGCTGATATTGTGTCTATGGATATCTTTTCTTTAACTTCATAATCAATTTCAATATCTTTTATTCGATTCATTACTGTTGCCTCAAAGTCTTTTGGAGCTTCAACTAATTGACCATCTTGCAGTACATCTATCATTTTTTGATAAGTAAAAAATTCTTCTCTACAAGTATCACATTTAGTGATATGTTGATTTAAATGTTTAGCTTCTTCCATTGTAAGAATGCCATCCATATACTTCATAATCAAATGGTCTACTTTATTACAGTTCATAAACTCCGCCCTCCTTTGACAACAAAATTTCTTTTAACATTTTTCTTGCTCTAAATATGCGATTTTTAACTTTTGATAAGGGTTCATTTATAATTTCTGATATTTCTTGATATGATAAGCCTTGCTGATGAAATAATATAATAGGAACTTTATACATATCTGGCAAGGAATTTAGTGCAGTCATTACTTCATTAATTTTTTCTTGTTCTAAATAACCTTGCTCAGGTCCCCAATCAGTTGAAGGTTCAGTTATCATTTCATCTACAGAAACAGTAGTATGCTTATTCTTTCTTCGTGCATCAATCACTAGATTGGTGGTAATCCTCATAATCCAAGTTGAAAATTTATAATCAGGTTGATACTTATCTAGGTTACGGTATACCTTAATAAATACTTCTTGTGCCAAATCATTTGCTTCTTCGGCATCATTAGTCATCCTTAATATAATAGAATATACCAGGTTCTTATAACGAGATACCAATAGTTCAAACATTTCTTTTTTTCCTTGAAGACAGGCTTCAATAACTTCATAATCTTCCATAGTATCACCGCCAATTTTTCAGTCATACTTAATTATTTAACAAATTTATTTATATTTCTTCATTATATATACGGTTCGTACTATGCAAAGTCTGAAAATAGTACTTAAACTATATTATAATCAAAATTATATCATATTTAAATTAAGTTTTCTTCAATAAAGTTTAAATTTTTTGTTAACCTATCTTCTCCTATTTTTGTATTAGAAAATATGTCTAAAGCATTATTTAAAAATGTTTTAGGTTCTGTTAATGCTGGGCTAAAATGGGTAAGCCATAACTCTTTTACCCTTCCTTCTTTTGCTAATTCTGCTGCTTCTGAAAAAATCATATGTTTTTTCTTTTTAGCTTGATCTTTATCTTCTTCGTCACCATACATTCCTTCACATACAAATAAGTCCGCATCAAAGATAAAGCCTTTAAGACCAGCTACTGGCCTACTGTCAGTGCAATAAGCAACTTTAAGGCCCTTTCTCTTTTCTCCTAATACCATTTCAGGAGTATATATTTTATCCATTATTTTAACCGTTTCTCCTTGTTGAAGATTTTTCCAAAAATGTTGTGGTATATTTAATTTCATTGCTTGTTCAGGTATAAATTTAGGCAGCCTTTCCAATTCCACAAGATAAGCAAAACATGTAATTCTATGCTCAACTGGTAACATTTTAATAAAAAATCCCTTATTAATTTCTATTTTTGTTTCTTTAGCCTTATCTTCGCTGACTTCTATTAAGTTAACATCAAAAGGCAATTCTGGTGTTACTACCCCTAAGCCTTCTACTACTTTTTTTAAACCAGTAGGACCAATTAGAGTAATAGGTTCTGTTCTTCCTGAATTCCCAATTGTCAATAAAAGCCCAGGAAGGCCTGTTACATGGTCTCCATGATAATGTGTAAAACAAATGACATCAATAGTTTTAAAGCCCCAACCTAACATCTTTAAAGTTATTTGCGTTCCTTCACCACAATCAATTAATATTTTTCTTCCTTGGTATCTAATAAGTAAAGCTGTTAACCATCTATTTGGCAAAGGCATCATTCCACCTGTACCTAAAAGACAAACATCTAACATAAGGACCTCCTTTATGGCTGCTTTTATTTTAATATATTATATCAATAATATGTAACCAATAAAGGCATATTATTATAAAATACGTCTTGCAATTTTTTTATTGGTATGTTATTACATAAGTATCTAATTGCAAACGTTTTGCATTTAGATACTTATAAAAAAGGAGCTAGTATTATGAGAAAAATAGTTTTATCTATTATCTTATTATCTATTATATCATTAACTCTAACTGGATGTTTTAATGAAAATGATAATTCAATGGACAAAAAAAGTACAATTACAATATATACAAGTATTTATCCTCTATATGATTTTACACAACAAATCGGAAAAGAAAAAGTAAATGCACATCTTATAGTACCTCCAGGAGCAGAACCTCATGACTGGGAACCTTCTGCAAAACTAATTGCAAAAATTGAAGAAGCAGACATTTTAGTTTATAACGGATTAGGCATGGAATCATGGGCTGAAAGAATTATTTCAACTGTTAATAATCCAAACTTAATTATTGTCAATGCATCAGATAACGTTGCTTTATTAAAAATGGAAGATGATGAACATAATCATGAAACTAGTCATCAGCATGAAGAAAAACATCATCACACATATGACCCTCATATTTGGCTTGATCCCATACGAGCCATTCAGCAAGCCGAAAATATTAAAAATGCTTTAATAAAAGCAGATATCTCTAATAAAGATTTCTATGAAAATAATTTTTTAAAATTAAAAGACAAGCTATTAAAACTGGATGAAGAATACAAAAATACTATATCACAACTTTCAAGAAAGGAAATCATAGTATCCCATGCAGCCTTTGGATATATGGCTGACCGCTACAAGCTAATACAGCTTTCTGTTTCTGGTTTGTCTCCTCAGGCAGAACCAAGTCCTAGCGAGATGGCAAAAATAACCGATTTTATCAAAGAACATGACATACATTATATTTTTTATGAACCTTTATCTAATCCTAAATTAGTGGAAGTTATTGCTAAAGAAAGTGGGATTAAAACCTTACCTCTTAATCCATTAGGAAATTTAACTCAAGAAGAATTAAGCCAAGGAAAAGACTACTTTTCAATTATGCAAGAAAATCTTGATTCATTAAAAAAAGCTTTAAGTGAATAAGCTGTGAAAAGGTGAAAAATATGAATAAAATATTAGAAGTAAACAATTTAACATTTGCCTATGATAAAAACCTGATATTAGATAATATTTCCTTCGAAATAAATGAGGGAGACTTTGCTGGCATAGTAGGCCCTAACGGTTCAGGAAAAAGCACCTTAATTAAATTAATTCTTGGCTTATTAAAACCTGTTAAAGGAACTATTAAGCTTTTAGGAAAGGATATAAACTCTTTTAATGAATGGTCTAAAATAGGCTATATATCCCAAAAAGCTGCTTCATTTAATACTAGTTTTCCTGCAACAGTAGAAGAAACAATTGCTGCTAATTTATATCCGCAAATTGGTCTTTTTAAAAGAATAAAAAAAGAAGATATGAAAAAAGTCCATGATGTTTTAAAGGTTGTTGGAATGGAAGATTATAGTAAACAGCTAATTGGTAATCTTTCTGGAGGACAACAACAAAAAGTTTTTATTGCAAGAACCTTGGTTAGTTCTCCTAAAATCATGTTTTTAGACGAACCTACTGTTGGAATAGACAATAAGTCACAAGAAAACTTTTATGAATTAATTTATAAACTTAATACTAGTATGAATATCTCTATAGTAATGATTTCCCATGATATAGGCGTAATGACCGAAAAAGCTAACAAAGTACTGTGTATGGGAAATAAAAAATTAATCATGCATACTAATCCTTCAAATACTAAAATAACTGAAATACTTTCTGAAATATACGGAGATAAAATGCATCTTCTCCTACATCATCATTAAAATTTTTGCAAATACACCTTAAGGAGCAATTAATATGCCAGAAATACTTCAATATGCCTTTATGCAAAGAGCTATTATTGCAGGAATCATTATTGGTTTTTTATGCCCTTTAATTGGAATATTCATAGTACTAAGACGAATGTCATTGATTGGAGATAGTTTATCTCATGTAGCTCTATCTGGTGTTGTAACTGGAATACTATTAAAGACTTCTCCTTTAATTATGACATTGATTTTTTCTATTACGGCAGCTCTTGGAATAGAAAAACTAAGAAAGAGCTATGAAAAATATGCTGAACTTGCTATATCAATAATTATGTCAGCAGGTATGGCTATTGCAGTTATTTTGATTAGCCTTGTCAAATCTATAAATATAGATTTATTTGGTTATTTGTTTGGAAATATTACAACAGTTCTTCCTCAAGATTTATGGATTATTATCGGCCTTGGCATTATAGTTATTTCTTCTATTTTCCTTATTTATAAAGAACTATTCTATATGTCTTTTGATGAAGAAGCTGCATCGTTAGCTGGCATCCCTATAAAAGCTATTAATATTTACTTTGTTATTCTTATAGCTATTACTATTACACTTTCTATGCGCATAGTTGGAATTCTTTTAATATCTTCATTAATGATTCTTCCTGTTGCTTCAAGCCTTCAGATTGGCAAAAGCTTCAAAGAAGTTACCTTCTTATCAATAATATTTGCTCAAATATCGGTTATCTTAGGAATTATTGTTTCATACTATTTTGAATTAGCTTCTGGAGGAACTATTGTACTTATTTCTGTAATTATTCTATTATCAGTTTTTGCTTTTAAAAGCATTAGAAAGCTTAAAAATAGGCATTCATATCATTAAGTAAAACTAAATCTAGCATGATATTAATAAACCAATCTCATAGATTAAAAAAACTCGTTTTTAAGAACGAGTTTTTTTAATCTAAAAGATTATTTTATATCGGGTAAATTTTTCATACTTTCTTTTACTAAGTCATCAGAATAATCAATATCTACAAGTTTTCCACTAAAGTAATTATCGTAAGCAGCCATATCAAAATATCCATGTCCACTTAAATTAAATAAAATAACTTTTTCTTCTCCTGTCTCCTTACATTTTAGAGCTTCGTTTATTGCACCTCTAATAGCATGAGCTGACTCAGGAGCTGGTATAATACCCTCTGTTTTTGCAAATTTAACAGCTGCATCAAAAACATCTCTTTGTGGAACAGCTTGAGCTTCAATAGTTCCATCATGATAAAGTTGACTTACAATCGGAGAAGCCCCGTGGTATCTAAGTCCTCCTGCATGAATACCAGCAGGAACAAAGTCATGACCTAAAGTATACATTTTGGCAATTGGTCCAACTTTTGCAGTATCTCCATAATCATAAGCAAAAACACCTTTAGTAAGGGAAGGACAAGCTGTAGGTTCTACAGCAATCAAGCGAATATTAGTTCCATTTAACTTGTCCTTTACAAATGGGAAGCTAATACCTGCAAAATTACTTCCTCCACCACAGCAAGCAACTACAACATCAGGATATTCATCTATAAGTTCAAGTTGTTTTTTAGCTTCTAGACCGATAATTGTCTGATGCAAACATACATGATTTAAAACACTTCCTAAAGCATAATTGGTATCTTCATTAGTTGCTGCAACTTCAACTGCTTCACTGATTGCAATACCCAAACTACCTGTTGAATCAGGATCTTTTTCTAATATAGCTCTACCGCATTGGGTCAAGTTACTTGGACTAGCTATGACATTAGCACCAAAGGTGTTCATAAAGGAACGCCTGTATGGCTTTTGCTCATAACTTACCTTTACCATATATACTTCACACTCTAAACCAAAATAATTACATGCAAGGCTTAATGCACTTCCCCACTGCCCTGCACCAGTTTCAGTTGTAAGCTTTTTAATACCAGCGATTTTATTGTAATAAGCTTGTGGTATAGCAGAATTAAGCTTATGGCTTCCAGTAGCATTTCCACCTTCATATTTATAGTAAATTCTAGCTGGTGTATCAAGAAGTTTTTCTAAACCTACAGCTCTATAAAGCGGACTTGGCCTCCACTGTTTATACATTTCTCTTACTTCATCAGGAATATCTATCCATCTTTCCTCAGAAGTTTCTTGCTTAATTATTTCCATAGGAAAAATAGCTTGAAGTTCATCGGGTGTAGCAACTTGATTGGTCATGGAGCTAAAATATGGTTCTGGTTTGTTAGGCATATCTGCCAACACATTGTACCATTGCTTAGGAATCTCATTTTCTGTTAAAATTACTTTCCTAACTTCTTTTTTACTCATCTTACTTATCTCCCCTCACCTAAAACTTTGTTTTTAATTAAATAATATATAATAAGTTCTTTATTATTTTTTATTATTTAATTTTATATAATATTATTAATAGTATAAATTTCGTATAATTCTACCATAATCCCGACCTTTTTACAATAAATTTAATGTCGCTATTTTGCGACATTATTAAATTATTTTATAATATTAGTATTTAAATTGTAAAGATAACAAAAGTGAAGCCTACACTTCACTTTTGTTATCTTTGCAATTATTACAATATCCATATAATTCAAAACAATGGTCCGTTAAAACAAAATTTTTTCTCTTTAATTCTGTACTAAGACTTCTTAAAGGACAAAAATCAATAATCTCCGACTTTCCACAATCTTTACAAATAAAATGATGATAATGCTTATCATCATTAACCAATTGATATTTGGCTGCTTCGCCCTTCATAGTAATTTTATGAATTATATTGGAGCTTTCAAGTATTTCTAGATTTCTATAAATTGTAGAAAAATTAGTTGTTGGATGTTTTTCTTTAGTTTTTTTATAAATTTGCTCAGCAGTTAAAACATGACCGTTAAAATTTATTAATACTTCTATAATTGCTTTTCTTTGAACCGTCAGTTTTAAACCAGATTTCTTAAAAATCTCCTCAATTTTAACTATATCCATTATGGGCACTCCTAAATAACAAGCAAAAATATTCCATAATATAATCAAACAGATATTTCGAAACTTTTGAGCCATTTTTCATAACAGACCTGACAAACATCAAATTCATCCTTTTTACCGTCATTGTTCGAATGATAACCCCAAACTTTTTCTACATGTAGATAGTCTTCAAACTGATTGGATGAGATCTTTTTAATTTTTTCCCCACATACATTACAATATACTTCGTCAATTATTTCTTTTTCAACAGATACTGCTTTATATTTTCTCATGTTAGGCCTCCATTAAATCATTTCATGCTGAGAAAACTTTGTAATTGTCAAATTACATTATATATATTATACCCTTCTATTTTTCCCATGTATAGAGGTAAAATTTGATTTCGTTTGAGGTTTCTGTAAGTAATTAAGAAGTTTCTCTAATGATTAATTCAGGTTTCATAACAATTCTTCTTTCCTTACATTCTTTCTTCTTGATTAAATCAATTAGCAGCTCTGCACATTTTATTCCCAGTCTTAGTTTGGGAACTCCTACTGTAGTTAATCTTGGCTTTACAAATGATAAAATATCTATATCGTCCGTACCCATTACCGCAACATCTTCAGGTATCCTTATTAGTCTTTCTTGTAAAGCACAAATTGCTCCTATAGCAATATAATCACTATAACATAATACAGAAAAAGGAGGTTTGTTTTTTTCTAATATTTTTAACATAGCCTTATAACCATCTAGCTGATTTTTACATTCAGGTATTACCCAACTTTCGTCCATTTCTATATTAGCTTCTTTTAAAGCATCTTTATAACCTTTAAGACGATTTTTAGATGAAGATACACTTGATAAAAAATTTAAGAAAAATACTTTATCATAACAAAATGAAGAAAGATGTTTAGTCCCTAAATATGCTGCCTTCCTATCGTCAACAACTACATAAGTATCCTCTTTTTCATTAATATAACGGTTAACCAATACATATGGTATATTGAACTTCCTTAACAACTCGCAACTTTTCCTATTTCCTGCTGCAGGTGTTAATAATACTCCGGCAACGTTTAATCCAAGCAATTCACTAACTAATTTCATTTCTTTTTCTGGATCTTCTTGGTTATTCATTATAATAGTATAATATCCCTTAGAAGATAAGGTCTCTTCAATACCTCTTATAATTCTTGCATTATAAGGATTAGAATTATCACTTAAAATAATTCCAACTATTCTTGTCCTTTGTTGACGGAAGCTTCTTGCAACTTGGTTAGGAACATAGTTAAATCTTTCTGCATACTCTAATATTTCTTTTCTTCTTGCTTCAGAAATATCAGGATGCCCGTTTAAAGCTTTAGATACCGTTGTTATACTAACATTAAGTGCATCTGCTATATCTTTTAATCTCACCATTTTTTTCACTTTCTCTCACCTAATTTTTATTATTTTACAATTATTATAAACATGTTTACATAAATGTTTTAGGTGTTAGTAAAATGTCTCATTTATTATTAAACCGTCATTCTGCCATTTTTATTATGCTCAATATTTGTATATATTATGAAGACAGGATACTCGTTCTCTTACTAAGTCTTCTTTTCACTTCAAAACTTGTAGGCATCCTTTCTACTACACAACCACCCTTTTTCTCAATAACTAATGAAGCAACCGCAGTACCATAAACAACCGCTTCTTCAAGGTTTTGCATGTCGTCTAAACTAGCAATCATGCCTGCTGCTAAAGCATCCCCTGCACCAACAAGATTTAAGTCGTCCTCCTCACATTCTGGTGGAAACGCTTCTATACGCTTTGCTAGTTGCCCTTTAGTCTGACACAAAGCTCCTTTTTCACCCAAACTAATAACTGCAGCTTGTGCTCCCTTATCAATAAAATATTGGGTAGCTTCCTCTGCTGACATACTTGGTATAATATATTTTAAATCTTCTTCACTTAACTTTATAATTGTAGAATACTTACACAAGTGGTCAATTAAAGCCTTTCCTCTTCTTGTATATATACTGAAATGATTGTAAGATGTAGTACCACCAAAACCACCTAAATCGACTATTACCTTTTTACCCATTTCATATAATTTTTTTGGTATATCAATAATTACTTCACAATTCATTGGGCAAATGTAAAAGGTTTCTGCTTTTAAATAATTATCTGGGATATCTTCAAATTCAATTACTGGAGTTACTTTTGCATATTCAACACTTTTATTCCCATCTGCATGATATATCAAATTGTTTTGTGTTGTAAACTTATACGGAATAAATCCTTCTGTATCAACTATTTGGAACTGTTCTACCATGTCTTTAGTAAGATCATTTCCTATATAGCTTACAATCCCAATCTTTCTTCCTAGTCTCGCCATTATAATACTAGAATAAGCGCAGGGACTACCTAATACTGGACCTATTGTCTTGTTTGGAAAAATAATCGTTTCATTAATAATATTCCCTAACACTACAATATCTACTATACCCACAACAGTTCCTCCTAATATAAATAAAACTATAGTAATAAGAACTTTATAATTGCTACAAATATTGTTTTCAAAATAATAAATTAAATCTTTCAAATTATAAATTAAATTGAATTGTTCATTCTTCTTAATATTAACCTAATAATTAAAAAAATCAATATTGTTAAATTAAAGGATTGTAAATAACTGATAGTTAATATTCAATTATTCACAATCCTGTATTAAATCACAGTATAGAATTAATTATTCTCTTTTATAAAATCTTTCACTTGCGAATAAATCCCTTCTGCATCTAAACCGTACTTTTTAAGCAGCTTTACAGCAGGTCCAGATTCACCAAACACATCTTGTATACCTATCTTCTTAACTAAAGTAGGATATTTTTCACTTAATACATCGCAAACTGCACTGCCTAAGCCTCCTATAACAGAGTGTTCTTCTACAACAACTACTTTTCCAGTTTCTTTTGCTGCTTTAACTATTAAATCTTCATCTAAAGGCTTAATTGTATGTATATTGATTACCCTTGCATTAACGCCTTCTGATTTAAGCTTATCAGCTGCTTCTAAAGCTGCACTTACACAAAGACCTGTTGCAACAATAGTAATATCATCACCATCACGAAGGGTTATACCTTTTCCTAACTCAAATTTATATTCAGGGCTATCATTAATAACTGGAACTGCTAATCTTCCAAAGCGCATATATACAGGTCCATTATGCTCATAAGCTGCAAATACTGCTGCCTTTGCTTCAATATCATCGGAAGGATTTATAACTACCATGCCCGGAATTGTTCTCATTAAAGCAATATCTTCATTACATTGGTGACTTGCTCCATCCTCTCCTACAGATATACCTGCATGAGTTGCACCAATTTTAACATTTAAAGCTGTATATCCAATAGAATTTCGTACTTGCTCAAAAGCACGTCCTGCAGCAAACATTGCAAAGGTACTAGCAAAGGGAATTTTTCCAGTTGTAGCAATACCTGCAGCAACCCCCATCAAGTTACACTCAGCAATACCACAGTTTATAAATCTGTCAGGAAATTCGCTTTTAAATTTAGCAGTTTTAGTTGCACCTGCTAAATCTGCATCTAATACAACAACATTATCATATTTCTTACCTAATTCTATTAAAGCACTTGCGTAGCTTTCTCTTGTTGCAATCATTTTTACTTCTGACATAATGCTTCACCTGCCTTTTTTAATTCTTCCATTGCTTCTTTATACTCCTCATCATTAGGAGCTACTCCATGCCAAGACACTTTGTTTTCCATGAATGACACACCTTTTCCTTTTACTGATTTAGCTATAATTGCTGTAGGCTTACCTTTTACTTCCTTAGCTTCATTAAATGCTGCTTCTAAAGAATCAAAGTCATGAGCATCTGCATGTATAACATGGAAATTAAATGCCTCAAATTTCTTATCAATTGGATAAGGACAGCAAACTTCTTCTACTGTTCCGTCTATTTGTAAATTGTTATTATCAACAATAACTACAAGATTATCTAATTTTCTATGTCCAGCTAACATTGCAGCTTCCCAAACTTGTCCTTCTTGAATTTCACCATCTCCAAGAAGTGCATATACACGATAATTATCATTACTTATCTTTGCAGAGATAGCCATACCAACTGCTGCTGAAACACCTTGTCCTAAAGAACCACTGCTCATATCAACACCAGGAGTACCTTTCATATCAGGATGTCCTTGAAGATAAGATCCAATTTGACGAAGAGTTAATAAATCTTTTGGATCAAAATATCCTCTTTCAGCTAATGTTGCATAATACGCTGGTGCTGCATGCCCTTTAGAAAGTACAAAACGATCTCTATCAGGCTTTTTGGGATCCTTAGGATCAATATTTTTTAATTCTACAAAATAAAGATATGTAAGTATGTCAGTCGCTGATAAAGAACCTCCTGGATGACCGGCTTTAGCACTATGAACAGATGCTACAATTCCTTGACGAATTTTATTAGCTTTCTTCTGAAGCTCTATTTTATTCATCAGTATACCTCCTTAAATAATTTATAAAATTCTTTTATGTTTTTATTAATATCTCCATTAAATACTGCTGACCCTGCTACAATAACATTTGCACCTGCTTTTATTACTTCTTGAACATTCTCAAATGTAATTCCACCATCAACTTCTATGTCAATAGTCAGACCCCGGCTATCAACCATTTCTT
This sequence comes from Candidatus Epulonipiscium sp., assembly GCA_012518815.1. GTDB lineage: Bacteria > Bacillota > Clostridia > Lachnospirales > Defluviitaleaceae > JAAYML01. The sequence goes on from JAAYRK010000047.1 coordinate 16,876, forward strand.
TAAGTAAAGAAATTTTGTTAATAGCACTATTAATAAATTTTTGTCCTCCATATCCAGGATTAACTGACATAATTAATACCATGTCAACATCCTCAAGGATATATTCAATAGCTGAAAGGGGTGTAGTAGGGTTTAATACTACTCCGGCTTTAACACCAAAACTCTTAATAGCATGAATAGTTCTATGCAAATGTATACAGCTTTCTACATGAACTGATATAATATCTGCTCCTGCTTTTACAAAACTTTCAATATGATTGTCTGGGTTATTAACCATTAAATGTACATCGAAAATTTTATCGGTATATCCTCTAATAGACTCTACTAGCTGTGAACCAAAAGTTATTACTGGCACAAATGCTCCATCCATAACATCAATATGTATATATTCTGCATCTGTCTCATGAATTGCTCTGATGTCTCTTCCTAAATTTGCAAAATCTGCAGATAGGATAGAAGGTGCTAATTTTATCACTATATTCCTCCTAATAAACTAATAAATATTTTACTAATTGCTTGATTAGTATTATAACAGTAATATTACTATCAATAATAAATCATATAGCATTTTACTTAATTTAGGATTCATAAATTTCGAGCTTTATCCCATCAGGATCGTAAAAAAAAGCATATTTTTTACCTGTAGCATTATCTAGTTTAACTTCTGAAGTCTCAATATTTTTGGAACGAAGTTTATTTATTACATTTTCTACATCATCAACTAAAAAAGAAAGATGATTAAGTCCTGTAAATACTTCTTCATTCTTCTTTTTTCTATTGTCATCTTCAACTACAAAAATCTCCAACATGTATTCTCCATTATAATACAATTCTAACTTTTGTCCATTCCAGTTGCTAGAAAAGCTTTCACGAAATATTTCAAAACCTAAAGTTTCTACATAAAACTTTATTGTTTCTTGATAATTAGAGGATACAAGACAAATGTGATGTAATTTTTTAAGCATATCCCAACCCCTCAAGTCTTTTTTCATCTTCCTTAATTATGTCTAAAGCTTCTAATAAATTGTCTACGACTTTATATGTCTTTGCCTTAATTTTTTCTGTAGGATATTTCATATCAGGAACACAGATACATGAAATGTTTGCATTATAAGCTGCTAGAACACCCATCTCTGAGTCTTCCAATACATATGCTTCTTCTGGCTTTACATTTACTTTTTCACATGCCTTTATAAAAATTTCTTTATCAGGTTTTCCATTGACTACCTCATCTCCACAGACATAGCCTTCAAAATATCTAGAAATACCAGCATCTTTTAATATTTTTTCAACTCTTGTTCTGTGACTTGAAGTAGCAACAACAAGTTTGTAATTCTTGTGTTTTAGGTATTGAAGGATTTCCAATAAGCCAGTTTTTAAAGGAATACCTTTTTCACTAAAAACCTGTTCTATATATATATGAACCCTTCTTATAATTTCTTCTGAAGGGAAACCATTCCCAAAATGTTCTTTGAGTTTTTCATTAATTACATTAGTACGAAAGCCTAAGAGAGTTTTGTAGAAATCAAGAGTCATTTCATAATTATACTCACTACAAATTTTTACATATCCATCATAGGTTACTCTCTCGCTGTCAATCATTAAACCATCCATATCAAAAATAACTGCTTTTTTCTTCATTATTTCACCTGCTGTCATTTTATTTGCAAGCATTTGAAGAGCCTAATACATTACGGATTTTATGCTTTACTAATTCTTTGATACTTTCTTTTCCTGGCTTTAAGTACTGTCTTGGGTCAAAGTCTGCAGGATTTTCCATAATGTGCTTTCTTATAGCTGCTGTCATTGCAAGACGGATATCCGAATCAATATTTATCTTACAAACTGCTGATTTAGCAGCCTTTCTTAACATTTCCTCTGGTATCCCAATAGCATTATCAATAGCTCCACCAAATTTTCTAATAATATCTACATATTCTTGATTAACAGAAGATGCGCCATGTAATACAATTGGGAAATTAGGAAGGCGTTTGCTTACTTCTTCTAAAATATCAAAACGAAGTTCAACCTTTTGACCAGGTTTAAACTTAAACGCACCATGACTAGTACCAATTGCAATGGCTAAAGAATCCACACCAGTTCTTTCAACAAATTCTTCAACTTCATCAGGATTTGTATAAGATGCATTTTCTGCTGACACATTTACATCATCTTCTATTCCAGCAAGTACCCCTAGCTCACCTTCTACAACTACTCCATGAGCATGGGCATAATCTACTACCTTTTTGGTTAGTTCAATATTTTCTTCGAAACTAAGTCTGGAACCATCAATCATAACTGACGTAAAGCCACCATCAATACAAGACTTACATATTTCAAAGTCTTCACCATGGTCTAAATGTAAAGCTATAGGAATATCAACTTCCATAACAGCCGCTTCAACTAACTTCATAAGGTAATTATGCTTTGCATATCTTCTAGCTCCTGCTGAAACTTGTAAAATTACGGGGGATTTTTCCTCCTGAGCAGCTTCAGTTATAGCTTGAATAATTTCCATATTGTTTACATTAAATGCCCCTATAGCATATCCGCCTTCATAAGCTTTTTTAAACATTTCAGTTGTTGTAACTAATGCCATAATACTATGCTCTCCTTTGTTGATATTTATTACAATTATATAATATTATTTAGCCTTTATATAATACTGAACAGTCAAGTTCATTAAACTTATCAAAGAAAGGACTTAATCTTTTTAGGATGATTTCTACTCCTCCTTTGTTATTTGTTTCAATATTCATAGGCAAAATTGGATCATGTAATGACATTCTCAATAACATCCATCCAGAAACTTCTTCATCATCAAAGGTAATTCTTACACCTTCATAATTATTTTTAACTAGGTTAAACTTATCGTTTTTACTTGCAAACTTTTCAAATTCATCCAGAACTTTAAGACCATACTCACTATAGTTTTCTACCTTAATAGGAATTCTATACTCTTTACTTTCTTCTGGATCTTCAAGACCTTCAAGTAAATCTTCAAGAGCTTTACCTTGCCTTTTACATTTTACCAATTCACAGATAATCTTAACAGCTAAATATGCTCCGTCATCTAAAAAATAGTTTTCTTTTAATGCACCATGACCAGAAGTTTCTATAGCTAAATGAGTTTCTATTCCTTCTTTATTTAAACGAATTGCTTCGTTAATTACATTTTTATATCCTCTTTTAAAACGATGATGCTTTAACTTCAACTTGTTTTCTAAAAAATCTGTAAGTTGTTCAGAAGTAACTGAATCTGTAACTATAGTAGTATTAGGATGCCTTGATGCTACAATTGCTGACATAAGAGCTACAATAGCATTTTTATTAATTTCTTTTCCATTAGAAAATACTGCTCCCATCCTGTCTACATCAGTATCGAAAATAATACCTAAATCTGCATTATTGTTTATAGTTATTTCCTTAACATATTCCATAGCTTGTCTGTTTTCTGGATTTGGTTCATGGTTAGGGAAAGTACCATCAGGCTCTAGACATGTGCTTCCTGAAGTATCTGCTCCAAGATCTTTTAGTACTTTTTCTACGAAAAATCCACCAGCACCATTAGAAGCATCTACAACGATATGAAGTCCTTCTAAAGGTTTATCATAGTTTTCACTAGCAACTTCTTTCTTTATTATTTCCTTTAGGTAGTCGCTATAATGAGAAATCAAATCTAATTTCTTAATTTCTTTAATACTTTCTGCTTTCTTAGGGTTATCTTTTGCAATTTCTATTGCAATTTCTAACACTTGCTTAATTTCTTTGCTTTCTAAGCCACCATCTTTGGTAAAAAACTTCATTCCATTACGATTAAAGGGAAGATGACTAGCAGTAATCATTATACCTCCGTCAAACTCAAGGCCTTCCAAAACAGTACACATAAACATTGATGGTGTTGATGCAAGAGAACAATCATAAGGAGTAGAACCCATATTTTGAATACCTTCTAGTACTCCAGTCTTTAGCTGATTGGCTGAAAGTCTTGAATCATGACCAACAGCTATTTCCAACATTTCTGCAGGTTTATTCTCTTTATTAGCCAGATAAGTGATAAAAGCAGATGCAATATTTCTTGCAACTTCTGGAGTCAAATTTACTTTTTCTCCTTCAACGCCTTCTAGTGCAATACCCCTAATATCACTTCCATTTTGTAATTTAAAATAACTATCTGTTAAATCATACATACTGCTCTCTCCTTTTTTTCATAAGAAAATATGCAAATATTGTAGCTACTGCAGAAAGAATAGCTGGAATAATCATACCAACTTTTATGCCATAAGTAAAGATTAAAGCCCCAATTAAGGGTGGTGTAATAATAAATCCGCCATAATGAACAAAAAGAACCATTGTACTTCCTAATGAACTTTTATCTTTTTGCCAATTACATGCCATATCCAATGTCATTGGTAAAATTGCACCTTCTACCAAACCTGATATACCACAAAATATAAACATAATAAATCCATTTCCTATAAGAACCCCTATTCCTATTGCAAGTGCACTAAGCAGGTGCCCAAAAAAAATCAATTTAGACGGTTCTAAGGACAATCTGCTAACAGCCAACCTAGATAGGGCTATACCAACCCAAAAAAGAGAAAGTGCTCCCGGCCCCCACTTTGGTGTTCCTAAATAGTCAGAAATAAATCTTGTCATCCAAACAGTTATCCCTATTTGATGTGCTCCATATAAAAAAGCACAAATAAGTATTATCCTATTTCTTTTTTCAAGAAGAAATTTTTTTATATCTAATAAAGTTAAATCTGAAGTCTTTTCTTTACTATTAGGATTTAACTTTCTTGTTGATACTATACCCATAATAAAGATACTTACTCCTATAAGAGAAAGAATCCCTGATGCTATTAACATCTGGTTCCACATAAGCCCCATGCCGCCTAAGCCTTGAAATACTAATGGTCCTGTTATTCCACCCAATCCAAAAATACCATGTAATATGTTCATATAGCGGGAAGAATTTGAAGAATGAATATCAACCATTACTGATGAGGCTAGAGAATCCCAAAGAGCAAACATTATACCAAAAATTGCATAACTAACTAATATGACAGATAAAGCTGGTTTGGTTCCCATAATAAAAAATATAAAAGGTATTATTGCAGCAGATATAGCTAACATTGTACTTTTCTTAAGTCTTCCAGCAAAAATAAGAATTATAATTAAGCCAGCAATATTACCAACACTTTGAAAAGCACTCATTAATCCTTGCTTCGATGATTCTAAATTATAATATATAATATAATCAGATAAAATAATTCCTTGAGTTGTACTACAAAGAGAAATAACAAATATCATAAGTAAAATACCATATGTGTACAAACTCTTACTGTTAATTGTTTTCATGTTATTTCCCCGCCCTACATCATTATTAATAGAAATATAATTGCTAATTATTCCATAAACAAGCGGTGGTTGGTCTTAAATACCACCGCTTTTAATTTTAGTTAAAATTATTGTGCTACTCTTTCAGTGTATTCTTTTAATAACTGCTGACCCAAAGCCCCGCCTGGATGGCATAAGGCAAAATCTTCGCGTTGAAAACCTTTCATGCTTGATACTACTGTTGCAAGAGCATCTCCAATAGCAAGAGCTGCTGTACTACTTGCTGTTGGTGCTAAACCCAAATGATCAATCTCTTCTCCTGCATCACATAGGATTCTTATATCTGTTTCTTTTGCTAAAGGAGAATTTTTGTCTTTTGTAATTGATATTGTCTTTGGACCAATAATCTTTAAAGCAGGAATCATATTTAAAATCTCTGAGGATTTCCCACTATTAGAAATCATAATAACTACATCATCTTTTGTAATCATCCCCATATCGCCGTGTAGTGACTCACAGCTATGCACAAAAAACGATGGAATCCCTAAGCTAGCTAATGAAGCAGCTATCTTTTTACCAACATGACCAGTCTTGCCTAATCCTGTTACAATAACTCTACCTTCACAGTTAAAAATTGCTTCACAAGCTGCAATATACTCTTCATCAACTTGTTCTGCTACTCTATTTAAAGCTTTTGCTTCTTTTAATATTTGTTCTCTACAATTAT
>JAAYRK010000048.1 GCA_012518815.1 Candidatus Epulonipiscium sp.
ACCATCCTTTTGGGATACTAAAAACTGATAATGAGTTAATTGTAAGGGATCCTATAGATTTGACCGAATATGATGAAATTGTTTGCGTTGCAGATGTTCCTGAAAACAGCATTGTATATGTTTTAAAGGGAGACAAAAGTACACTATTTCAATCATCTATAGAAGTTGTAGAAGAATGTGTTAAAAATGCTCCGAAAAAGTACAAGCCATATCTATTTGACTGTATTTCCAGAGCAATGTTCTTACAAGATCACTTTAAGAGTGAACTTATGAATATTCAAGAAAAACTTCAATATCAGCTTGAAGGAGCCCTTTCTATAGGTGAAATAGCTTCTCTTAAAAATGGTATGATAGAAATACATAATAAATCTACAGTTTTGGGATTGATTAATACAATCTAGGGGGATAACCCCTTTTTTTATTGTCCAATTAAAGGAGAAAAAAGTTAAATTCTATTTTAGGTTTTTTGTGAATTAATTGTGTGTTATAATAAATCAAAAACTAGAAGTGCATGGAGGATCAGATGAGACAAGAAAAATTTTTACAATGGATATTAAATATTAGCATAGGGCTGATATTATTTGTTCTTCCTTTTCCAAGAGGACTTTTTTTTGAGAAAGAAATAGTACCAGTTCAAATAGGAATTTTTGCAGTTTTTATTTTATGGTCTTATATTAAAATTATTAAAAAAGAAAAATTAGAAATAGACAGTTTATTATTTATTTCAGTAGCCTTGCTCCCAATTTCATATATTCTTCCTTTAATTTTTGGGAAGGCAGCAAGTCATTATGGAAGCCTAATGTATATATTTAGATACTTATCCTATCTGGCAGTGTTTATAATTTTATCTGATATAACAAAAACAAAAAGGCATCTTTTAATTTGGTTAAATATCTTAGCTGCTAGTGGTATAATAGCAGCATTATTGGGAATTGATGCAGGTCTTGGAGGAAATATTAATAATTTCTTTGGATTTGCTGGGTTTATTGATGAATTTGGGCGTGTATGCGGAGTACTTCAATATTCTAATAGTTTTGCAGCTTATATGGGAATGATATTCTTTTTATTAATTGCCCTTGGAGCATTAGTTGAAAAAAGATATCAAAAAGTAATTTATGCTGCTTTGGGAGTACTTCCTTTAACAGTTTTATACATGACTGTATCAAGAGGGGCTATTATTTTTGTCCCAGTAGTTTATATTCTTTTAATTCTTTTAATTCCAACTAAGGAAAAACGTTTAGAGATAATGCTTTTATCTTTTCCGGCTATAGTGCTTTCATTATTTTCAGGAAAAGAACTGACCAATATGATTCCTCAGATAATATCAAATGAAGGACAGACTTTAATATTAAAAGGATGGCTTATAGCTATAGCAGTTATTGTAGTAACATTTTTATTTGCATATTTATTATTATGTTTCCATGTTTTTCTTGCTAAGATTTCTAGTAAAACATATCAAATAATAATAGGAATACTTGCCATAACAGGGTTAGTTGGAGGGGCTGTCATATTTAAGACTGGACTTTATTTAAAAATTCTTCCAGAATTTTTGGTAATTCGTTTTAAAGAAATAGCTTCCATTACTGATATTATGTCTGGAAGAAATAATTTCTATAGAGATGGCTTTAATATGTTAAAAGACCACTGGCTTTTTGGGGCAGGTGGGAATGCATGGTTTGCTATGTATAAACAATATCAATCCTATAATTATGGTTCTACTGAAGCACATAGTTTTCCTCTTCAACTATGGCTTGAAACAGGTCTTATTGGAATTTTAACTTTTATATTATTAATAGCAGCCTTGATAATTTTATATTTTAAAAATAGAAAATCTGAAAAAGGGATTACTATAACATTAATTTTAATGCCAGTTATAATGTTATTTGCCCACAGCACACTTGATTTTAATTTTTCATACTTTTCTCTTCCTGTAATAGCTTTTTCTATTATAGGTTGTATTAATGGTATTAAATCAAAAAAGGATATAAATTTTGCCTTAGGTCCTTGGCTTACATTGATTTTAGGAATTATTTTAATATTATTCCCCATTTCATGGAGGATCGGAAGAAATTATGCAGTTAAAGCTACAGCTACTATGGTGAAAGAAAAATTAACAGGCCAGGATGTACTGGATTCTATAGGCTATATGAAAAAGGCAATAGAATATAATGGTTGGGATTACAGTTATATCATTAGAGAAGGAGAGCCTAAAGATAAAGATTTAGTATATGATTTAGATACTTTATATAAATATTTTTATGATATATTAGAAAAAAATGATTCCCAACAAATTGCAGGTTTATTATTAGAACAAGAAAGTTATTATAACAAAGCACACGAACTAGAACCTAATAATTCGCATATTAGAATGAAACAATCAGAGTTACTATTAAAAATGGGTAGAATTGATGAGGCATTAGAAAAAGCAGAAGAGGCAGTAAGACTTAATCCTATGAATCCGATAAGGTATCAAGATATTTCACAAATATATATTAATGTAGCAGAGTTTTATATTAATCAAGGAGAAGAAGAAGTGGCTAAAGGATATTTAGAAAGAATACTAAATATCGAAAAAGATATAGAAGAAGTTAATAAAAGAGCTATTGAAGAAATAGCAATTAATGAAACAACAAAGAAAAATATAGAACGAGCAAGTCAATTATTAAAAGACTAAAGGCCATTTATCTGGCCTTTAGTTTTTGTTTCTTTTATAAAATTCCATTTGTTCTTTTCTGTGTTCTTGTTTTTCTTTAGTCTTATTTAAAGTTTCATCATCCATATGCTCTAAATTATGATTCATATATCCCTTAGTATATTCATAATTTCTTTCTAAGTTTTTAAGTTCATCATTATTGACATTTTCTCCATAAGCAATAATATCTTCAAGATGTTCTATTTGATCTTCTCTAATTTTTTGTAGTTCTTCTGCTCTTTTAATTTGTTCCTCTGATGCAATATCCGAATGCTGTTCAAGATGGCGCTCAGTTCTAGTATGAGCTTCGACCAAGTTTTCTAATTGTTCAAGTCTTCTTTTATTTTCATTACAAGTTTGATCCATACCACTTCGATTTTTTAATTCCTGGTTTTCTCTTGGATTGCTGTGAAACATAAATAAGCCTCCTTTATGATAAGCTAGTAATATTTTTTCACAAAGAGTAAAAAATAATTCAATTAAACTTTGGAATAAATTTTTTAGAAAAAGGAACGATATTGTAGAAAGTTTTAATAGCTTTACACTATAATTTTTTATTGACAAAAATAATTTTTTTATATATACTTTGATTATCAAAATATTTGAGTGTCAAAAATACTTGAGGTGATACAAAATGACAAAATTAGTAAACGTATTAAATCATCTGATGGTAGATATATTTAACGATATCCTGACAATTGAAGAGACATCTTTAAAAAAAGGTATGTTTAGTGATTTATCTGTAAAAGAAATGCATACCATTGAGGCTATCGGAATGTATCATCCAAGAACTATGTCTGAAGTAGCACAGGATCTAAAAATTACTGTAGGTACCTTAACCACTGCTATTAATAGATTGGTTAAGAAAGGATATGTGGAGAGAAATAGGATTGAGGATGATAGGAGAATAGTCCAAATCCAACTCACTAAAAAAGGAAAATTGGCTTACAGGATTCATGAAAAATTTCATACAGATATGATTAAAGCTATGTTAGATGGTCTAGAAACAGAAGAAGAAGATATTTTAGTAAAATCACTTAGCCAATTAAGCAAGTACTTAAAAGATAAATATAAGCTTAATAAATAGAGGAGTTCAAAAATGTATGAAGTTCAAATTATGGGAACGGGAAGTTTTGTTCCAGAGCAAATAATTAAAAATGATTGTTTATCTAACTTTGTAGATACAAATGATGAATGGATTTCTAGCAGGACAGGTATTAAAGAAAGAAGAATATCATCGGGAGAAAACACATCAGATTTAGCCATTGGAGCAGCTAAGGAAGCTATTGAAGATGCGAATATAACAGCAGATGAAATAGATTTAATAGTTGTTGCAACTACTACTCCAGATTTTTTTATGCCTTCTACTGCTTGCTTAGTACAAAAAGGAATAGAAGCTTATAATGCCACGTGCTTTGATATTTCCGCAGCTTGTACTGGATTTATATATGCCCTTAATGTAGGATTTCAATTTGTTCGTTCAGGACAAAGTAAAACAGCATTGATTATTGGTGCAGATACCAACTCCAAAATTATTGACTGGTCTGACAGGAATACTTGTGTACTTTTTGGAGATGGGGCAGGAGCTGTGGTTTTAAGAAGAAGTGATGAAAAAGGAATTATTCATATTGATACAGGCTCTGATGGCAGAGGAGACGAATTATTATTTTGCCCAGGAGTTAATGTGAAGAATCCTTTTGTAGAAGAACTAGATGAAAAAAAGCAGTTTATGCATATGAATGGAAAAGAGGTTTTTCGTTTTTCTACTACTGTAGTTCCACAGACTATTGAAAAATTATTAAAGAAAAGCTCTTATTCAATAGATGATATTAAGTATTTTCTTCTCCATCAAGCTAATGCCCGCATAATGGAGGCAGTAGCAAAAAAAATGAATATAGATACTAAGAAGTTTTATAAGAACATTCATAATTATGGTAATACAAGTGCTGGGACTATCCCCATTGCATTAAATGAGATGGATAAGGGGGGATTATTAAAGAAAAAAGATTTATTAGTTTTAGCAGGTTTTGGTGGAGGCTTAACTTGGGGTTCAGCCCTAGTTCAATGGAATAAATAAAAATTAGGAGGAATTAAAAATGATATTTGAAAAAATACAAGATGTTATTGCAGAACAATTAAGCGTAGATAAGAGTGAGATTAAACTTGAGTCCAGTTTTCAAGAGGATTTACAAGCGGATTCATTAGACTTATTCCAAATAGTTATGGCTTTAGAAGAAGAATTTGAATTGGAAATACCCAATGAAGATATGGAAAGCATTAAAACAGTAAAAGATGCCGTAGATTATATCCAATCCAAACAAGCATAGAAGGTCAGATGAATCCATCTGACTTTTCTTCTAGGAGGTAATAACATATGAATAGTTTTTGGAAAGAAATAGGCATTAATTATCCTATTATTCAAGGGGGTATGGCTTGGGTTGCTGAACATAGTTTAGCTTCTGCTGTTTCAAATGGAGGGGGCCTTGGTATAATTGCAGCAGCTAATGCACCTGTTTCTTATGTAAGAGATGAAATAAGAAAAACAAAAGCATTGACGGATAAACCTTTTGGTGTAAATGTAATGCTTCTTAGTGATAATGTAGATGAAATAGCAAGGCTGGTTTGTGAAGAAGGTGTAAAGGTTGTTACAACAGGCGCAGGAGATCCCAGCAAATATATGGACATGTGGAAAGAACACAAAATTAAAGTAATTCCTGTGGTTCCTTCTGTAGCACTCGCAAAAAGAATGGAAAGAAGCGGTGCTGATGCGGTTATTGCTGAAGGCTGTGAAGCTGGAGGGCATGTTGGAGAATTAACTACGATGGCTTTAATTCCTCAAGTGGTAGATGCCATTAAGATTCCTGTTATTGCTGCTGGAGGCATAGGAGACGGAAGAGGTATTGCAGCTGCTTTTATGTTGGGAGCACTAGGAGTGCAAGTTGGAACCAGGTTTTTAGTTGCTAAAGAATGCACTATCCATCCAGCATATAAAGAAAGAGTATTAAAGGCTAAGGATATAGATACAGTAGTAACAGGAAGGCCTACAGGACATCCCGTAAGAATTCTTAAAAACCGTTTAGCTAGAGAACTTCTTAAGTTAGAAAAGACAGCAGCTCCCATAGAGCAATATGAAGAATTAGGGCAAGGAGCTCTTGCTAAGGCAGTTAAAGAAGGGGATATGGACATGGGTTCTATTATGGCTGGACAAATTGCAGGAATGATTATAAAAGAACAGACTTGTTCTGAAATTATAGAAGAAATGTTTGATGAATTTAAAGAGTTGATGAATAAAAACATTGAAATTTAATACAAGTATAGAGATTATAGGACATTATGGAGGTAGATAATGAAAACTGCTTTTTTATTTGCAGGTCAAGGTTCTCAGTATGTTGGTATGGGAAGAAACCTAGCTAATCAGATAAAAGAATCTATGGATATATTTGAGAAGGCACAAGAAGTCTTGGATTTTGATATTAAAGAATTGTGCTTTCAAGACGAAAGTAGAAGATTAAATCAAACTCAATATACTCAACCAGCTATTTTAACAGTAAGCATAGCTGCTTTTGAGGCAATTAAAAATCATATTAAGCCAGATCTTGTTGCGGGTTTAAGTTTAGGAGAATATTCTGCACTGGTAGCAAGTGGAGCTCTTGATTTTAAAGATGCAGTAAGCTTAGTTAGAAAAAGGGGACAGTTTATGGAAGAAGCAGTCCCAGAAGGTATAGGTGGAATGAGGGCAGTTCTTGGACTTTCAATAGAAGAAGTAAATTCTGTTCTTGCTACAATCCAGAATGGCATTGTGGAAGTTGCAAATTATAATTGTCCAGGACAGATTGTAATAGCTGGAGAAATAGATGCTTTAGATTTAGCAGAAGAAAAATTAAAAGAAGCAGGAGCGAAAAGAATATTATCCCTATCAGTAAGTGGACCTTTCCATACTTCAATGCTTAAAGGTGCCGCTAAAAAGCTAGAAAAAGAGTTAGAAAAAATAAATTTTAAAGAACCCTTAATACCTGTAATTAGTAATGTGGGTGCTAAATATATAGAAATAAAAGAAATAAAAGATACATTAAAAAGGCAAGTAATGAGTTCTGTTTATTGGGAACAAAGCATCAATAAGATGTTAGAAAACGGTATAGATACTTTTGTAGAATTAGGGCCAGGAAAAGTTTTATCTGGCTTTATAAAGAAAATAAACCGCAGTGTTACAGTTTGTAATATTGAAGATATGCAGTCACTAGAAAAAACATTAGATATTTTGGGGAGGTAATTATGAGTACTTTAAAAACTGCTGTTATAACTGGAGGAAGCAGAGGAATAGGAAAAGAAATTGCCCTAAGACTAGCGGAAAAAGGAAATAACATTGTATTTAGCTATATAAGTAATGAAGAGGCTGCTAAAAAGACTTTAGAAGAAATAGAATCTAAAGGAGTTAAGGCATTAGCATTTAAGGCAGATGTAAGCTCCTATGAAGAATGTCAAAAGCTAATGGAAACTACAGTAAATCAAATGGGCTCTATAGATATATTGGTTAATAATGCAGGAATCATCAAAGATAATTTAATTATGAGGATGAAAGAAGAAGAATTTGATGATGTAATCAGAGTTAATTTAAAAGGAGTATTTAATTGTATAAAGCATGTTAGCAAAATAATGTTAAAACAAAGAAGCGGCAGAATTATTAATATATCTTCTATCATAGGCCTTATTGGAAACATAGGACAAATCAATTATGCAGCAGCCAAAGCAGGTCTTCATGGAATGACTAAATCTGCTGCAAAAGAACTTGCATCAAGAGGTATTACAGTAAATGCGATTGCACCAGGATTTATTGAAAGTGATATGACTAGCACATTAGCTGATAAATATAAAGAAGCAATAATAAAAGCTATTCCCTTAGGCAGGATAGGTAAGGCAAAAGAGGTTTCTGAACTTGTATGCTTTTTAGCATCAGAAGAAGCTTCCTATATTACAGGACAGATTATTTGTGTGGATGGTGGAATGGCTATGGGCAGTATTTAGAATGGGAGGGAAATTATGAATGATAGAGTAGTTATTACAGGAATGGGATGTGTCAGCCCTTTGGGCAACTCTATAGATGCTTTTTGGAATAATATCAAAGAAGGAAAATGCGGTATTGATTATATTAGCCGTTTTGATACAGAAAATTTTGATGTAAAATTGGCAGCAGAAGTTAAAGATTTTGACCCGTCCTTATATATGGATAAAAGAGAAGCAAGAAGAATGGACTTATACAGTCAATATGCCGTTGCAGCATCAAAAATGGCCATAGATTCTTCAGGGATTGATTTGGAGAGCATATGTAAAGAAAGATTTGGTGTTATTGTTGGTTCAGGCATAGGAGGGATTGGGACAATTGAAAAAGAACATGAAAAGTTATTAAACAAGGGACCTAAAAGAGTTTCCCCCCTTCTTATACCTATGATTATCATAAATATGGCAGCAGGGAACATAGCTATTCAGTTTGGAGCAAAGGGAATTTGTTCTACTGTTGTAACTGCTTGTGCCACAGGCAGCCATGCTATAGGAGAAGCTTACGACATTATAAGGAGGGGAAGAGCTGATGTTATTATTGCAGGCGGCTCAGAAGCAGGTATCACACCCTTATCTGTTGCAGGTTTCTCTTCCCTTCAAGCATTAACTACTACTGTAGATATCAATAGAGCATCTATTCCATTTGATGCTGAAAGAAGTGGTTTTGTAATGGCAGAGGGAGCTGGAATAGTAATATTAGAATCCTTAGAACATGCAGTAAAAAGAGGAGCTAAAATATATGCTGAAATAGTAGGTTATGGAGCGAGCTGTGATGCTTATCATATTACATCTCCAAGTGAAGACGGAGAAGGAGCAGCAAGAGCTATGAAAGAAGCCCTTAAAGAAGCAGGAATAAGCCCCGAAGAAGTTTCTTATATAAATGCTCATGGAACCAGTACTCCTCTTAATGATAAATTTGAGACAGCAGCTATTAAACTTGTATTTGGAGAAAATGCAAAAAATATTCCAATTAGTTCTTCAAAGTCTATGACAGGACACTTGCTAGGAGCTGCAGGAGCTGTTGAATCAATCATATGTATAAAATCTTTAGAAGAAGGCTTTATTCCACCAACAATAAATTATAAAGTTTCTGACCCTGAATGTGACCTTGATTATGTGCCTAATGTTGGTAGAAAACAAGAATTAAAATATGCCATTTCCAATTCTCTTGGATTTGGTGGACATAATGCCTCATTATTATTTAAGAAGTTTGAAGATTAGGAGGGCTAACATGGAATATAAAGAAATTGAAAATTTAATGAAAGTAATGAATGAAAGTAATTTGACAGAACTTGAGATAGAAAAAGAAGGTTTTTCTTTAAAGATAAAAAAAGAAAAAGAAATTGTTGCAATTTCTAATATAGAAGCCCCCATAGAAGTTCAAAGTCATAAAGCACAAGAAATAAAGCCTGAAAAAGAAAAAATTATCAAAGAAGAAGAGGGCACTGTAGTATATTCTCCTATTGTAGGAACCTTTTATAGTTCACCTTCTCCAGGAGCAGAGCCTTTTGTAAAAATAGGGGATAAGGTGAAAAAAGGAGATACTCTTTGCATTATTGAAGCGATGAAAATAATGAATGAAATAGAAGCAGAAGTTGATGGAGAAATAGTAGAAGTACTTGTAAGAAATGAAGAGATGGTAGAATATAAGCAACCCCTATTTAGAATAAAAGCATAGGTGGTGATAAGAATGTTAAATATAAAACAAATACAAGAGATTATTCCCCATAGATATCCTTTCTTATTAATAGATAAGATAGAAGAATTAGAACCAGGAATAAAAGCTGTAGGCTACAAGAATGTATCTATAAATGAATATTTTTTTCAAGGTCATTTTCCTAAAGAGCCGGTAATGCCGGGAGTATTAATTATAGAAGCTTTAGCTCAAGTAGGAGCCGTAACCCTTCTTTCTCTAGATAGCCTAAAGGGAAAAATAGCTTATTTTGGAGGCATTAACAAAGCCCGCTTTAGGGAAAAAGTAGTTCCTGGTGATACTTTAAGATTGGAAGTAGAAATTATTAATAGAAGAGGACCTATAGGTATAGGTAGTGCAAAAGCTTTTGTAGGAGATAAAAAAGTCTGTGAAGCTGAGCTTACCTTTGCCATAGCTTAGACCCAAAAAGGGGGATTGTATGTTTAGTAAAATTTTAATAGCCAATAGAGGAGAAATAGCTGTAAGAATTATAAGGGCCTGTAGAGAAATGGGCATTGAGACTGTAGCAATCTATTCTACTATGGATAAAGATGCCCTACATGTTCAATTGGCAGATGAAGCAGTATGTGTAGGGCCACCAAAAGCAACAGACAGCTATCTTAATATAGAAAATATAATAAGTGCTACCATATTAAAGGGAGCCCAAGCCATTCATCCTGGATTTGGCTTTCTTGCTGAAAATGGAAGATTTGCAGAGATGTGTCAAGAATGCAATATTGCTTTTATAGGCCCTAATGCACAAATGATTAATCTTATGGGAAACAAATCTAAGGCAAGGGAAACTATGATAAAGGCAGAAGTTCCCGTAGTGCCTGGTTCAAAAGGAGCAGTAGCGGATTTAGAAAAGGCCTTAGAAGTTGCAGAAGAAATAGGTTTTCCAGTTATGATTAAAGCCTCTGCAGGGGGCGGTGGAAAGGGTATGCGTCTGGCATATTCAAAAGATGAATTTGTAAAGGCCTTTAGTACCGCAAAACAAGAAGCAAAGGCTTCCTTTGGAAATGACAGTATGTATATAGAAAAGTATATTGAAAATCCCAGACATATAGAATTTCAAATATTAGGAGATTCTTTTGGCAATGTTATTCATTTGGGAGAAAGAGATTGTTCTATACAAAGGAGACATCAAAAGGTAATAGAAGAAGCTCCTTCACCAGCAATTAATTCTATGCTTCGTAAAAAAATGGGTGAAGCGGCAATTAAGGCAGCTGCTTCTATTAATTATAAAAATGCTGGGACAGTTGAATTTATTTTAGATAAAGAAGGAAATTTTTATTTTATCGAAATGAATACAAGAATCCAGGTAGAACATCCAGTAACAGAAATGGTAACAGGAATAGATATTATAAAAGAACAAATTAAAATTGCGGCAGGACTTCCTCTAAAGATTAAACAAGAAGATGTTAAAATTAATGGTCATGCCATTGAGTGTAGAATCAATGCAGAAAATCCTCAAAAAGGCTTTTTGCCTTCTCCAGGTACTGTAAAAGGCCTTTACCTTCCTGGAGGTTTTGGGATAAGAATTGAAAATGCTCTTTATGAAGGATACAAGATTCCACCTGTTTATGATTCTATGATAGCAAAACTAATAAGCCATGGAAGAGATAGAAAAGAAGCAATTGCTAAAATGAAATCTGCTTTAGGGGAATTTATTATAGAAGGAATAGATACAAATATTGATTTTTTATTTGATATACTCCATATTGAAGATTTTGAAAAGGGTAATGTGGATACTGCTTTTATAGAAAAGCACTTTAACTTTTAAGACTTATTCACTAAAAGGTGGTGAAGAAGATGATTAAGGGCATATTTAAGAAGACTAAATATGTAACTACTAGCATTCCTGCTCAAGAAAAAGTCCCTACTCCAATCATTCCTGATGGAATGTGGATAAAATGTAATTCTTGTGATCAAATAGTATATAAAAAAGATATTGAAGAAAACAATAGAGTTTGTCCATACTGCGGTTTTCATTTTAGAATGAATGCAAGAGAAAGAATAAAATTAATTGTAGATGAAGGAACTTTTAAAGAGTTAGATAGTAATTTATTAACTTTAAATCCTTTAGATTTTCCAAACTATGAAGATAAGATAAGACAGCAGGAAGAAAAAACAGGAATTAAGGAAGCAGTTATAACGGGAATAGGTAGAATTTATGGAGAAGAGGCAGTTATAGCAGTTATGGATTGTTTCTTTTTAATGGGTAGTATGGGTTCTGTAGTTGGAGAAAAAATTACAAGAGCCGTTGAAGAAGCAACCATAAGAAGATTGCCAGTTATTATATTTTGCGCTTCAGGAGGAGCCAGAATGCAAGAGGGAATATTTTCTCTTATGCAAATGGCAAAGACCGCTGGAGCAATTGCAAGACATGCTGAAGAAGGATTACTTTATATTTCAGTATTAACTGACCCTACTACAGGGGGAGTTACGGCTAGCTTTGCTATGCTTGGGGATATTATAATAGCGGAACCAGGAGCACTTATTGGCTTTGCTGGTTCTAGGGTTATTGAGCAAACAATAAGACAAAAACTTCCAGAAGGCTTTCAAAGAGCTGAGTTTTTGTTAGAACACGGATTTATAGATAAGATTATTAAAAGAGAAGAAATTAAAAAAACTTTAGGGAAGCTTTTATACCTTCATAAGGAGGTAAAATGATGGCAGACATTAATCAAAACCTTGAACAATTAGAAAATAAATTAGAAGCTCTTAGAGAATTTTCAGATACTCATGGGGTAGATTTAAATAAAGAAATAAAGGCTGTAGAAGAAAAATTATATGAATTAAAAATAGAAGCTTACAAGAACCTTACTCCATGGGAAAAAGTTAATTTAGCCAGGCATGGAGAAAGGCCTACAAGCCTTGATTATATAGATAAAATATTTGAAGACTTTATAGAATTTCATGGGGACAGAAATTTTAGGGATGATCCTTCAATTATAGGAGGTATTGCCAGTTTAGAAGGAAAAGCAATAACTGTTATAGGACATCAAAAGGGCAGAAACACAAAGGAAAATATTAAAAGAAACTTTGGGATGCCTCATCCTGAAGGGTATAGAAAAGCCTTAAGACTAATGAAACAAGCAGAAAAGTTTAAACGTCCCGTTATATGTTTTATAGATACTCCAGGAGCTTTTTGTGGTATTGGTGCTGAAGAAAGAGGCCAGGGAGAAGCCATTGCCATAAATTTAATGGAGATGTCAAGATTAAAAACTCCAATCATATCTATAGTAATAGGAGAAGGAGGAAGTGGTGGAGCATTAGCCCTTGGAGTGGCAGACAAGGTTTATATGCTTGAACACTCAATTTATTCCATATTATCTCCAGAAGGTTTTGCTGCGATTTTATGGAAGGACGGAACTAGGGCAAAAGAAGCAGCCCAAGTAATGAAGATAACGTCAGAAGATCTAAAAAATTTTGAAATAATAGACGATATAATAAATGAACCTCTAGGAGGGGCTCATAAAGATATTGGAGAACTAGCAAAAAGTATTAAAAAGCTTATTATAAATGATTTGCAAGAATTAGAAAAACAGGATTTAGAATCACTATTAAATAAAAGGTATATAAAATTCAGGAAAATCGGAGAATACCAATAATCAACTAACAATGGCTAAACTTAGTTTAGTCATTGTTGGTTTTATTTTATATTTTCACAAGTAAAAATGCTTTGCTTCAATTCTAAACTTTTATTTGATTAATTTTATACTCATGACTAAGAATCTTTATAAATATCAAAAAAATGTATTGAAAAATTCAAAAAAATGTATTAAACTATAATCAGGTATAGGTATCTAATTGTTACAAAAATTGTTTATTAGGAGGGATAAAGTGAAGGTTTTAAGAAAAAAATCAAAATTGACAGCTCTGGTTACTTTTTTATTGGCTTTAATTATACAACTGACTAGTATTCCAGCAATACCCGTTATGGCATCAGGCGTAGAAAATTGGGATCTTCAAGAACAACAAGGGACTTATAGTGGTAGTGATTCTATTGGTTATTCAGAAACTTATATCCGCGTAGGTGACATCGATAACTTTGGTAATGGTTGGGCTGGTGGATTTAATCCTTTTAAAGGTGAGGTAGGAACATATACTAGCATTGACAACAGCCAAAGTTATAATGGAACAGATAATTTAAGTGCTGTAAATACAGTAAATCTTAAATATAATTTACCTACTCACGACAGCTACTATGTTACAAATGCTAGAATCGAATTTTATGGTACAGGATTTAAATCAGGAAACACATACGAAGTTGAATTAAACGGAAAAAGAGTTAAGGAATTAGAAGATGTTTTAAGTTTATACGCATTAGGAGATGGGCAAGCACAATTTATTACTTTTAGACTTCCACATAGATTGCTTTCATCTTTAGAAAGTGGAGCATCAACTTTTACAATTAAGGCATTTGATGGAGACGGTAATCCTGCTCCTTTTGCTTTAGACTTCTTAAAACTATCTGTTAACTTCCAAGGATTAAATAATTCTGCAATAATTCAAGGGGAAACATACTTAGCAGAAACATACGATCCAAACGCTCCTGATGGAGCACAAGGTATATTTGTACCTTGGGTGACTATTAACGCAGTAGGCTCTCAAGAAGCATGGTATTCAGAAGAAGATGGTCACTTTGATATTATAGTTCCTGCAGGTAAGGTTATAATTATTGTTTCCAAATTAGACTATAAGACTCAAGTAATTGAGTTGAATTTAAAACCAGGTGAACAAATAGAATACGATATTTTAATGGAATACGGCGGAGGATACGCTGATGTTTCAATTGGTGCAAAAGATATCGATTCTATAAGAAATGTTCGTTCAATCCCAAAATATCTTGTAGCTGATAACTTAGGAAAAGCAAGAGTAGATAAAATTTTTGATAGTCCAATTGCATTAACAAAAGATCCTGAAGGAAAAATTAATCCTTCTGTTGAATTTGATATTAAAGGAATGCAATTAACAGAAAAACAATATCAATTTATAAAAGTAGCTAAACCTTATCCTGAGCCAAAATTCCCAGGAATAAATGATCGTAATTGGAAGGATTTAGGCGAAGGAACAACAACTACAATTGATCCTAATACTGCTGATGCATATCCAGACTTTATGTGGGCAGAAAAAGGACATATTACAGTAAGACATTATGAGTATGATGCAAAAGGTACTTTTGGCAAAGAAATAGAATATGCTAATGACCCAACAAAGAGCTATGTAACCGGAAAGAAAAATGTTTTAGCAGCTAACTCAAGTACAGGAAAATATGATGATTCAGATGATGATAAGACCGCTTTCTTTGAAAATGATTCAAATGCTGCTGGAAAAGCTATGAAAGTATGGGGTTATATAGTTTTAGGCGCTGAAATGAAAAAATATGAAGATTTAGTATTTGGAATTAAAGCAAATACAGGCGCATATGGATATATTGATGTTGGTGGTAGTAAGATAGTATTTGCAGATGGAAATAGTAATGCAACACAAGTAATAAGCGAAGGCAAAACTGTAAAATTAGAAAAAGGAAAAATTTATCCAATTTATATGGAATGGTATGGAAAAGCTGATGCTCAACCAACCTTTGTACCTGTTTATAAACGAGCAAGTGAAGGTGATTTCAAACAAGTTCCTGCTGAATGGTTCTTTGCTAGTTCAAACGAAGGGCCAGCACAAAAAGGACAACAATTTGAAACATCAGCATTATTTAAGGAAGTAGCATTCCCAGAAGCAAATGGATATTACTATGTAGCAGTACGTGCAAAAACAGCTTTCTCAAAAGATGCTACACACGGTTTATATGGACCATTCTTAATTAGAGATGGTGAAGAAGAAGATTATACAATCAGATTAGAACCAAATCAAATGACAATTAATGTGGATCAAGTTGCACCTGTTACTGCAATAATTGAGCCAGAAGGCTATGAAGGTAATGTTGAATGGACCATTATCAATAACAAAACAAATAAAAAAGAAGTAATAGAATTTGACAAGGATAGTACAGACTTAGTTAAATTTGTTAAAGGGCTTGCACCTGGAGAAGTTACTATAAAAGCAACTTTAGATAATGGTGCAGATGCAAGAGCTTATGTATCAGTAGTTGAAGAGGTTAAAGGAGCAATTTCCTTACCTGAATATCTATATATTAAAGCAGGTACAAGTAAGGATTTAGAAGCTCTTGTAAATCTACCTAACAATTCAGAAATTAAATGGACAATTGACGGAATAGATATTAAAAAGACCTTTGTTGATGAAAACATTGAAGTTAAAGATTCTCCAGGAAATAGTAAAAAAGCTAAAAATGCTATAGAAATTAAAGGTCTAAAAGCAACTAATAATGTTTATGAAGTAGTTGCTAAATCAGATAACGGAAAAGTAGAAAGTAATGTATGTAAGGTATATGTGTATAGTGGTACTTATCACCATAGCATGTTTACTGGAGAGTATGTAGGACTCAATGATTTATTCCCAGGATTACCACTTAATAAGCCTGAGGAAGTTGAGTTTAATGTTACTCTTGGTAATGAACAAGTTAAAATTGATGGTTCTAATGTAAAAGCAATAAAAGAAGGATCTGCAAAAGTAACTGCTACAATTAAAGCAAGTGAAGATGATGAGGATGCAGAAGATGAAGTAATTGAAACAAATATTACAGTATTTAAGGTAGAAATTATAACCGTTTCTGGTCAAGTATTCCCTGATAGAGCAACAGGTAAAGTTGTATTCAAAGTAACTGATGGAGATGATTTAACTCCTAATAAATCAGTTAACAGAGACTTAACAATTAAATTTGATATGCTTGACTTAAAAGATGTTGCAACAGATTATCAAATTAATAATGTTCAGGGATATAGTATAAAAGATACAAGTAATAAAACCTTTACTGTAGGAATTGCTTCTGAAGGTGAACATAGTGTAAATATCTTCATGGGTCTATCAACAAATCCAGCTTTAACATTACAAGGCTATAATGAGTTAGTTAAAGAGGGAGAAAGAGTTCCTACTGCGATTGAAACAACTACCGAAGCAGGTCTTCCAGTTGCAGATGAAGAAGAAGATTTACCATTTGCATACGTACCAAATATTAAATAATTGAAATGTAGTCAAAATACCTAACTGGTACTCTTACCAGTTAGGTATTTTTTTATGTTTTAAGTTTTAAAATATGCTATAATATTAAAAAAAATTAAGGAGATAGCTTATGTATAGAATTGGAATTATTGGTGCTATGGAAGAAGAGGTAACTTTACTAAGGAACAAAATAAAGGAAAAAGAACTTTATCAAATTGCAGGGATGGATTTTTACAAAGGTATTATTGATAATAATGAAATGGTAGTTGTAAGATGCGGGATAGGAAAGGTAAATGCTGCAGTTTGTACCCAGGCTCTTATTGATAATTTTAAAGTAGATTATATTATTAATACGGGTGTAGCAGGAGCTATATACAGTGAACTTGAAATAGGCGATATAGTAATATCAGAAGATGCGATACAGCATGATTTTGATACAAGGGCTTTTGGATATCCCATAGGAGTAATACCTAGGATGGAGGAAAGCTTTTTTAAAGCTGACGATAAATTAATTGATATAGCCTATGAGAGTTCAAAAAAGCTTAATTTAAAATGCAAAGTTTACATTGGCCGTATCGCCAGTGGAGACCAGTTTATATCTGATGTAGATAAAAATCGTAGAATATGGGAACTTTTTAATGCATATTGTACAGAGATGGAAGGAGCTGCAATAGCTCAAACTTGCTATCTTAATAAAGTTCCTTTTGTAATTATCAGAGCGATATCTGATAAGGCCGATCAAAGTGCAGAGGTAAATTTTCAAGAATTTGTAGATGAAGCTGCTAAAAATTCAAATGATATAATTATAGAAATTCTTAAATACTTATAAAAACTCCAAATTAATTTGGAGTTTTTATATTTGTTGCTAAATAATACTGATTAATGACAAACTATTAAAGGTGCAAAATTCATGTGATTTTTTGCACTTTTTTCTTGCATGGAATTATTTGACATTTAGCAAAGGAGGTATATAATTATTAGTAACTGTAAAATAATGGGAGGGGTTTAAGTGAATTACACATCACTAATTGAATTAATTCCAATATTTAATATTTTAATAGCTGTGTTCTTTGGGATTGGGATTGTAAGTTTACTGTTCCTGGGAATTAGAATTGGCTACTTTAAAAAAGCATTAAAAAAATGGATCAAGGAAAGTAGAAGGATTTCAAATGATCCAACACTAGACAAGATAATCAAAATATACTGCAAGTATAATGAAAATGGTTGTGAAAAAATAAATACTTCAGCAATAATTCAAGGAAACTATTATAAACAAAAGATTTTATTTATTCCTATTTATTATTGGGAGCAATTTATACCAAAATCGGAGATTTTATGTTTGTTTTTTGGACTAATAACAAGCTTTATTTTGGTTTCTGCCCAAAGAGATAATCCATTTTATCCTCTTATATTTGGTACAGGAAGCTTTATCATCTTAGTGATATTAGAGACAATGCTTTCGATTGAACTAAGAAAAAAATATATATTTGCACAGATAGAAGAATATCTTGATAATACCTATAAGTACAGTATTCAAAGAGCTATTATATCCCCTGGATATTTTGATAATGAAAAAATTGATGTTTTTGATACAAAAGAAAAAAAGAATGAAGAAACAGAAATAAATGATGAGGAAATAGAATGGGTAATCAAACAATTCTATGAAGGAGAAAAAGAGGTATAAATATATAATTTACTGATAATACTAGGGAGAGAATCAGAAATACATCAGTTGTTTACTGCGAAGGAGGAGACATATGGAAAATCCTAAAGTCAAATTGCCCACTAGCAATGAATACGGTTTTTATGAAATTAGATTGGAGAGCATAGGTGGATTAGGGGCAAATTTAAGTGGAAAGATTTTAGGGGAGCTAGGAGCAATATATCTTGGGCTTAATAGCTCAAGTTTTGCAAGTTACGGTTCAGAAAAAAGAGGAACACCAGTAAAGTCATTTATCCGTTGGTCTAATCCTAATATAGAAATTAATATAAATAGCCCTGTGGAAAGACCTCATTTATTAGGACTTTTCCATGAAAGGTTGGCAGGAAAAATTCCCGTAATGGCAGGAGTAGGGCCAGAAACTATAGTTGTAGTCAATTCAGAAGAAAGTCCTGATTATATGAGGGACAGGCTTAAAATGCATGCAGGAACTCTTGTTTGTGTAGATGCTTTAAGACTTGCTATGGAAGCTAAAACAAGAGTTAATATGGTTATGCTAGGAGCAATGGCAAAGGCATCTGGATTTATTCCTCTAGATGATTTAAAGCAGATAGTTGAGGACACCTTAGGGAAGAAATATCCAGCAGCCCTTTCGGGAAATTTAGAAGGTCTTGAAAAAGGCTATAATAATATTAGCATAGAAAAATATGAAGATGATGGCAAATATCCTTTCCAAGAATACAAAGAAGTCAAAAGGGAATGGGGTTATGATAATGCTCCGATAGGAGGAATAAATCCTCACTATGGAAGTACAATAAATAATGATTTATCAGGGAGTAGAGAGGGTTATGTCCCCATATTTAAAAAGGAAGCATGTATAAATTGCGGGATGTGTGATAATACCTGCCCTGACATGGTATATCAATTTGTTTTAGGTGAATATAAGGGTAAGGCCTCTATGATTAATTTAGGTCCTGATTACCACCACTGTAAAGGCTGTCTTAGATGTGTAGAAGTATGTCCTACAGATGCACTTACTGCAGGGATGGAAAGAGATGTAGATATTTGGAAAATTCATGTAAGAAATCAAGAATTACTAGTAGATAAAATGGAATTTGAAGATGTAGGGCCAAATTCATGGATGCGTTCGGAATCTATTGTAACGAATAAACTGCATTAAGGAGGCTTGAATATGGTTGAACAGAAAGTTGTATTTGAGAGCGGAAATGAGCTGGCATCATATGCAGCAAAACAAATAAATTACCATGTAATGGGGTATTATCCTATCACACCTTCTACAGAGATAGCAGAGTATTTAGATCTTATGAAATCAGAAGGAGAACATGATATAGTAATGATTCCGGCAGACGGTGAACATGGAGCAGCAGGAATCTGTTATGGAGCATCAACAGGTGGAGGAAGGGTATTTAACGCTACATCTGCAAATGGCTTATTATTTTCATTAGAGCAGCTACCAGTGCAGTCAGGGACAAGATTTCCTATGGTATTAAATATAGCTTGCCGTACGGTATCGGGTCCCCTATCTATAAAAGGAGACCACAGTGATATTATGTATGCCCTTAATACGGGTTGGATTATATTATTTGCAAAAGATCCTCAAAGGGTATACGATTATAATATTTGTGGCATTAAAATAGCAGAAAAAGTTAAACTACCAATTATTATTGCTTTTGATGGCTTTTTTACTAGTCATCAAAAAAGAAGGGCACAAATCATAGCCGATGATAAAGATGTACATGATTTTATTGGTGAACTTAAGCTAGAATATCATACTCTTGATAAGGAAAATCCTATAATTGTTGGCTGTTATATGAACGAACCAGATTTATTAAATAATAAATATCAGCTTCATTTAGCAATGGAAGAAGCAAGAAATGTAATAGCTGAGGTATTTAGAGAATATGGAGAGCTTACAGGGCGTAGTTACAATATGGTAGAAGGTTATAAGATGGAAGATGCCGAGGCAGCGCTCTTTATTCTAGGCTCTAGTTATGATACAGCTAGAATGGCAGTGGACAAGCTAAGAGAAGAAGGAAAAAAGGTAGGAGTATTTACTAGTAGCGTTCTTAGGCCTTTCCCTAAAAGAGAACTATATGAAATATGTAAAAATGTAAAATCTATTATAGTAGCAGACAGACAAGACAGTTATGGAGCTGGCGGAGGGAATATGACCCTTGAGTTAAAGGCTGCTTTGCAGGATTATAAGGCTAATATTGAAGTAGCAAGTTTAGTATATGGATTAAGTGGTAGGGATTTCTATATTGAAGATGGCATAGAAATGTTAAATAGAGCCTACGAAACGGCTCAAAAAGGAAAAGTAGAAAAGAGATTTGACTACTTTGGACATTATAAAGGGGAGTCGGGTTATAAAATACAAAGATATTTTGACCCAATTATAGGTGAGAAGGCGAGACCTGGAATTACTTCTGTAGAAATAGATGAAGAAAGTGGAAAGATGAAAGTAAAAGGGGGAATTGTAAAGGATTCAACAAAAATGCCTAAAAGATGGACTGCAGGGCATGGTGCTTGTCCTGGTTGTGGAATTCCTGTAAATGTGAACATGCTTCTTAGAGGCA
Organism: Candidatus Epulonipiscium sp.; assembly: GCA_012518815.1. Classification (GTDB taxonomy): domain Bacteria; phylum Bacillota; class Clostridia; order Lachnospirales; family Defluviitaleaceae; genus JAAYML01. Next base: position 20,775 of record JAAYRK010000048.1, read on the forward strand.
TAGAAGGAGAGGTTGTGCTTTTATTTCAAACAGGTTGTGGTTTTGTTGTAAGTTCACCTTATCCAAAGAGTGCCTTTAGAGTAACTTTTATTCATAATTTATTTCAAAATGGAGCAGCCACTTTATCAGGACTGACAGAAATGTTTTATGAGAAAAAAAGAAGGGGAGAATTACCACAAGGGGATGACTTTACATTTATAATGGTGACTGGAGACGGAGGTCTTGATATAGGAATGGGCCCTGCTATAGGTGCAGCCCTTAGAAACCATAGAATGATAATTATGGAATATGATAATGGGGGCTATATGAATACCGGTTATCAATTATCTTATACAACACCAAAGGGAGCAAAAAGTTCTACGTCTCATGTGGGCCCAGCACAAAAAGGAAAAGCTACTTTTCATAAAGATACACCTCAAATATTTGCTGCAACTAATATTCCTTATGTGGCAACAGTAGCGGAAAGCAATCCTACAGATTTTATAAAAAAAGCAGCCAAGGCACAAAAGTATGCTAATAAATATGGCTTAGCTTTTATAAAGGCACTTTCAGCATGTCCTCTTAACTGGAATGATAATCCTCGCTATGAAAGAAGTGTAATTGATGCAGGGGTAAACTGCTGTTACCATCCTTTATATGAAATAGAGGAAGGCATAACGACTATAACTTATAATCCAGAAGAAAGGAACAAAAAAATTCCCGTTGCTGACTGGTTTAAAATGATGGGAAGAACTAAACATTTAACAAAACCTGAGTATTCAGAAATAGTAGAGAGTATACAAAAAGAAGTGGATAGAAGATGGGAAAGATTAAAAGCACGACATGAAAGCCCATTTTTATAAACCAACTCTAAGGAGTTGGTTTTTCAATTGTTTATGTAGAAAAAAGAAAAAGAACGTGATATTATGACATCAAGTAGACTAGAAAGGATGATATCATGAGGAAAGTATTAATTTTTATTTCTATTCTTATAGTAAGTTTATTAATTGCTTGTGGCTCAAAAGACATTTTGCCAGAGGATGAAGCTTTGCCCATAGTAGAAAATTCACAAGAGGAAAAGAAAATTGAGGAGGCAAAAGAAGAAGAAAAAGAAGAAGAGATAGATGAAACTAAAGAGCAAGAAGAGATAGAAAAACCAGAGAAAATAGAAGAAGATAATAAAGAAGAGGAAGATAATAATAAAGAAGAAAATAAGGATACTGTTAATAATAAAGATGATAAAGACAACAAAGAAAAAACAACTGTATCAGGTCTTTCTAATGATTTAAAGGCTTGGTGGTTTAAAAGAAATAATGACAACCTTCCACCAGGAGCCCAATCGGAAATAAATCTTTCAAAATATGACGCTTATTACTTAGGCAATACTAATGAGAAAAAGATTTATTTAACTTTTGATGAAGGCTATGAATACGGTTATACAAGTAAGATATTAGATATATTAAAAGAAAATAATGTACAGGCAGCTTTCTTTGTTACAAAGTCTTATATTAAATCTCAACCAGAATTAGTTAAAAGGATGGTTGAAGAGGGACATATAGTAGGAAATCATACAGTTACACATCCTAGTCTTCCAAGTAAAAGTAATGAAGAAGTAGAATTTGAAATAATAGAGACGGCCAGATATTTTGAAGAACTAACAGGAAAAGCTATGGATCCATTTTTTAGACCTCCTGCAGGAGAATATAGTGAAAGAACCCTTCAAATTACAAAGGATTTAGGATACAAGACTATATTTTGGAGCATGGCATATAAAGACTGGGATGTTAACAATCAGCCGGGTAAAGAAGCCGCCTATAATCATGTTGTAAGCAATCATCATCCAGGAGCAATTATTTTACTTCATGCTGTATCTTCATCTAATACGGAAGCCTTAGACGATATTATTAAATATCTTAAAGGGCAAGGATATGAATTTGCCTCCTTATATCAAATTAATTAAAATTAAATTAAATATTTTATTTTTCGACAAGTCATGGTATACTTTTAATGGTTTAACAGGAAAAGAATAATTATTGATATAAGGAGGATATATATGGATAAGATAACTTTTGATTATTCTAATGCTGGCATTAAGGATGAAGAAATAAAAAACTCAGTATGGCATTTAGAAAAAGCTCATAAGATGCTTCATGATAAAACAGGAGCAGGAAATGATTTTTTAGGCTGGATTGATTTGCCTGTAGATTATGACAAAGAAGAATTTAATAGGGTGAAAGATGCAGCAAAAAGAATTAGAGAAAATTCGGATGCACTTATTGTTATTGGTATTGGAGGTTCTTATTTAGGAGCTAGGGCAGTTATCGAAGCTTTAGGACATTCTTTTTATAATATGCTTCCAAAGGAAAAAAGACAAGGACCTGAAATTTATTTTGTAGGCAATAATATAAGTGGAACCTATGTAAAACATCTTTTAGAATTAATTGAAGGAAAAGATATAAGCATAAATGTTATTTCTAAGTCAGGAACTACAACAGAACCTGGAATTGCATTTAGAATATTTAAGAAATATTTAGAAGAAAAATATGGTAAAGAAGAAGCAAAAGAAAGAATTTTTGCTACAACAGACAAGGCAAAAGGTGCTCTTCGTAAACTAGCTGAAGAAGAAGGTTATGAGACCTTTGTTATTCCTGATGATGTTGGAGGTCGTTTTACTGTATTAACTCCTGTAGGTCTTCTTCCTATTGCAGTTGCAGGAATTGATATTGATAAATTAATGGAAGGAGCTAAGGATGGAAGAGAAGAATATAAAGAAGAATCTTTTGAAAAAAATATTGCTTATCAATATGCTCTTGTAAGAAATATTTTATATAGAAAAGGAAAGCAAATTGAAATCTTAGCAAATTATGAACCTTCTCTTCATTTTATATCTGAATGGTGGAAACAACTTTATGGAGAAAGTGAAGGAAAAGATCAAAAGGGTATTTTCCCAGCTTCAGTAGATTTTTCAACAGACCTTCATTCTCTAGGCCAATATGTGCAAGATGGAAGCAGAATCTTATTTGAAACTGTTCTAAATGTTGAAAAACCAAGATTAGATATTACTTTAGAAGCAGAAGAGGAAGACTTAGACGGACTTAATTATCTTGCAGGAAAAACAATGGACTTTGTAAATAAAAACGCTTTTAAAGGTACTCTTTTGGCTCATGTAGATGGAGGAGTTCCTAACCTTGTTATAAATATTCCTGAAATCAATGAATACTACATTGGAAAGCTTCTTTACTTCTTTGAGAAGGCTTGTGGTATTAGTGGTTACATGCTTGGGGTAAATCCTTTTGACCAACCAGGAGTTGAAGCTTATAAGCAGAATATGTTTGCTCTTCTTGGTAAACCAGGATATGAAGAACTAAGAAATGAATTACAAAAGAGAATAAAATAAGAGTTATATATATTGCAGGTGGTAGCATATGGATAAAGAAGAAAGAAGAAATACAATACTAGCTATGCTAAAGGAAACTAATAAGCCTCTTACAGGAAAATATTTGGCAGAAAAGTTAGGGGTTACTAGACAAATAATTGTTCAAGATATTGCCCTTTTAAGGGCAGAAAATAATGATATTATGTCTACTGCCAGGGGATATATTTTTTATGATAGAAAACAGCATGTTAACAAAAGGGTTATAACGGTATGTCATGGCAAAGATTCAATAGAAGATGAATTAACTATTATTGTAGATTTTGGGGGAAGAGTATTGGATGTTATTATTGAACATCCAATATATGGTGAGATTATTGCTAGTTTGATGATAGAATCAAGAAGAGATATAAAAGAATTCATGGAAATTATGAAAAAAAATGATACTGTTCCCCTACTAAAGCTTACAAGTAATATACATATGCATACCATTGAGGCCAAGAATGAAGAAATATTAGATGAAATAGAAAATGAGCTAAGGAAAAAAGGATATTTAATTTTAGAAAATTAACACCCTAAGGGTGTATTTTTTTACAGAAAAATACAGACACATTTATTATCGTATTGAGTTGTCACTTATAAAATGTTATAATGTATTCACATAACTTTTTATAAAGGAAGGTGACGGAAGTTGAATGAACGTGAAAAAAGAGCTATTTCTTTAAAAAGGGCACAAGAATTAAAGGATAGTATAAAAGATTATTCTATTAAAAAGTCTTCCATAAAAACAGGCTTAACTAATCTTGATATGATAGAAGAAAACAAAAGACGGATTATAAAAGTTTTTAATGTCTCTGAAGAAGAATGGAATGATTGGAAATGGCAGCTTTCCAATAGGATAACGGATGTTGATAAATTATCTAAGATATTAAATCTATCTAAAGAAGAAATCAATCAAATAGAAATGATAGGTAAAAAATTTAGATGGGCTATTTCACCATATTATGCAAGTTTAATGGATCCTGATGATTCTTCATGTCCTATTAGAAGGCAGGCAGTACCTTCTATTGAAGAAATGGTTGAAACAGGAGAAGCAGACCCCATGGCTGAGGAATTTACCTCTCCTGTAGAAGGAATAACTAGGAGATATCCTGATAGATTAATAGTTAAAGTGACTAATCAATGTGCAATGTATTGTCGTCATTGTCAAAGAAGAAGATGTATAGGACAAAAAGACCTAGGCCTTCCAATGGATGTTCTTAAAAAATGTGTAGAATATATTAGAAATGAAGAGGATATACGGGATGTACTGATAACAGGAGGAGATGCTCTTTTAATTTCTCATAAGACTTTAGAATGGCTGCTATCAGAGCTTTATGAAATTCCTCATGTTGAAATAATAAGAATTGGAACAAGAACTCCTGTAACTATGCCACAAAGAATAACTAAAGAGCTTTGCGAGTTATTAAGTAAGTACCCACCTATATACTTAAATACTCATTTTAATCATCCTATGGAGATTACTAGGGAGGCTAAAAAAGCTGCAGATATGTTATGTTCTGCCGGGGTTGTACTTGGAAACCAAGCTGTATTATTAAGAGGAATCAATGATAATGTCCATGTAATGAAAAAACTAAATCAGGAACTATTAAAAATTAGAATTAGACCTTATTATATCTTTCATCCAAAAGAAGTAATAGGAACTGGTCATTTTAAAGTAAAAGTACAAAAGGGTATGGAGATAATGGAAAACTTAAGAGGATTTACTTCTGGTTTGGCAATACCCACATATATTATTAATGCCCCAAAAGGAAAAGGAAAGACACCAATACTGCCCAATTACATTCTAGTTTGGGAAGAAGATAAGATAAAGCTTCGTAACTGGGAAGGAGAAGTATTTTATTATCCTAACTAAGAAAGCTATTTGTATTAAAATATTTCATTAAACTATGATTAATACCTAAAGAAATTATATCGGCCATTTTCATTACAATTGACAAACGGGTATTTTGTAATACCAGCATGTCCATAAAACCACTAAAATTTACTATTCCCGTTATAAATAAATCCCCAACGGGAGGTAAATTTTTTTGGACTCCTGCCCCCGGCTTAATAGCCCCTTCTCCCATAGTTATGTATCCGATATGTTCCATTTTTCCTAAACATGCATCGATAGCAATGATTAAGGGATTTATATGACTTTGCTTAATATAATCTATTGTCTCTTTTAGATTTTTAGCATGAACGGGATTGTCTAAGGTGCCATAAACAAAAACATTTGGATAGGAGATATTTTTTAATTTATAGCCTATTAAGGGACCTAAACTATCTCCTGTTGCCCTATCTGTTCCAATGCATAAAATAACTGCTTCTTTTTTGCTGGGAATTTTTTTAGAAAAGTATTGAAAAAAGCAATTGCTAAATTCTCTTAAACAAAGCTTATTATTAGTATCTATATAGATTTGAGATTTATTATTTTTATGAGCAAACACCAGGAAATTACCACCTTTAAAAATAGTTATTTTTAGTATTCCTTTTTTTTGTATATTTATTTCTGCATTATAGTGGAATTTTTTGGTGAAAAATAATGATAAAAAATAAGAATCCCTCGACACATATTACCAAAAAAAGTAAATTTTATATGGTATTATATCTTTAAATAGGTAATATATGTACGAGGGGGATGAAATATGAGCGAATATTTTTACGGCTCTTTTGATTCTGGTGGTGAGGAATTAAAAGAGGATACAACTGACTCCTTTTCTTTTCTTGAAAATGCAAAGCTAATAGGAGAAGCCCCTACGGGCTTAAAGATTTATTTGGAGGATTACGTATACACCTACCTATATAAATATGCTAAGTTTTATCGGGGAGAGGAAAGATCTGCTGCTTTGATAGGAACTTTTACTGAAGACTTGGACGGGAAGTGTGCAATTATTAATGGGGCAGTACAAATACCAATTGATATTGAAGGGGCAGATGGAGAATTTCTTTCTGAAGTTCATTTACAAGAAATCGAAAAGCAAAGGGAGAAATATTTTCCTGATAGTGTACTTATGGGATGGATGCATACTCAACCAGGATATGGTATTTTTCTTACTACTCAAGATATGCTAATTCAAAAAAAGTTTTTTAAAGAAGCCTATCAAGGACTTATGATAATAGATCCCATAGAAAATGCAGATGCTTTTTTTGCTTGGGAAGATGGAGAAATAAAGTCTGCTAGGGGCTATTATATTTATTACAATAAAAATGAACAGATGCAAAATTATATGGTAGCTAATAGGATAGGAGTTTCTAATGAAGAGTTAAATGACAGAGAAGATGTAGTAATGCATTTTAGAAAAAAAGACAGGATGAGAAAACAAGAAATACAAAACAAGAAAATTGTTCGTCTAGTTACTGCTCTAAGTTCGGTATTATTTTTAATGTGTTCTACCATGGCTGTTAGTTTAATTCAATACAGAGAGCGTTTAGCTAAAATAGAAAGCCAATTAAATAATGTTGGCAGTAATTATTCTGATATACTCAGCCGTTTGGAGGAGGAAAATCTTCAAATAGTATTTGCAGAAGAAAATATTGAGGATATTGAAGTTCCTATTGCAGAAGAAGTTAACAAAACATCTGAAACAGAAGATTTAATTATTATCAGTGAGGAACTAGAAGAAGATGAAGAAAATACAAGTAATGTAGATAATGAAAACATAGAAGATAATAAGGAAAATGTATCAACTAAAGAAACTGCAGAAGGTGACGAAGTTGACCTTTATACAGTAAAAAAAGGAGATAGCTTAATAAAAATATGTTACCAATACTATAATGGTACGAATATGTTAGGAAAACTAGTTGAAATAAATAATCTTGAAAGTCCTAATAAAATCTATGAGGGGCAAGTTTTAAAACTCCCTCGTTTACAATAAAAAGGGCAGCCAGATTGACTGGCTGCCTTTTATTGCATTTTTTCCAATTCTTCAAGAAGGTTTTTAAATAATTTTAAAGCTTTTTGAATAGGTTGCGGGTTTGTCATATCAACCCCAGCTTTTTTCAAAATATTAATTGGATAATCTGAGCCACCGCTTTTTAAAAATGTCATATAATTATTTAGGGCATCTTTTTCATTATTTAAAATTTTATTAGACAAGGCAATGGCAGCAGAATAGCCAGTTGCATATTTATAGACATAAAAGGCATTATAAAAATGAGGAATTCTTGCCCATTCGTAATCGATTTCTAAGTCTACAACTATATCTGGACCATAGTATTTAATATTTAGGTCTCTATAAATAGAACATAGGCTTTCTGAGGTCAGGGCTTCTCCTTTTTCAACCATTTCGTGGGTGATTTTTTCAAATTCAGCAAACATAGTTTGACGGAAAAGAGTTCCTCTAAATTGTTCAATAAAATGGTTAATTAGATAGGCTCTTTTTTTATTATCCTTTGTAGTTTCTAATAAGTAGTGCATAAGTAAAGACTCATTAATAGTAGAAGCTACTTCTGCTAAAAAAATAGGATATTGAGCATAAACATAAGGTTGATTTTCATCAGAATAATAAGAGTGGATAGCATGCCCTATTTCATGGGCAAGGGTAAATACATTATTTATATTATCCTGATAATTTAAGAGTATATAGGGATGAGTTCCATAAGCACCCCAAGAATATGCACCACTTCTTTTACCTTTATTTTCGTATACATCTATCCATCTATTATTAAAGGCCTTATCTACTACTTTAATATATTCTTCTCCAAGAGGTTTAAGCCCTTTTTTTACTATTTCTTTTGCTTCTTCATAAGATATCTTGATATCCATATCTTTTATTATAGGAACATATAAGTCATACATATGAAGTTCATCAAGTTCAAGAAATTTTTTTCTAAGAGAAACGTATTTATGCATATAAGGGAGATATTCATGGACAGTATTTATTAAATTATCATACACTTCTACAGAAATATTATCTTTAAAAAGTGCACTTTCTAAAGCAGAAGAAAAATTTCTTACAGAGGAATAAAAGACATCTTTTTTGACACTGCCATTATAGATTGCTGCAAGGGTGTTTTTTTGCTTGATATAGCTGGAATAAAGAGATTTAAATGCAGCTTTTCTAATATTTCTATTAGAACTTTCCATTAACTGAATATATCGGCCTTTGGTTACTTCGATTTCTTCATCGTTTTCATCCTTAATTGAAGGAAAACTTATATCTGCGTCATTAAGCATTGAAAATACTGTTTGTGGAATGTTTCCTATCTCGGATGTTTTAGCTAATAGTAATTCTTCTTCCTTTGAAAGAATATGTTCTTTTTGCCTTAATAAATCATTTATAAGATGAGAATATAACTTTAAGTCTTTATTCTCATTTAAATAGCTTTTTAGAGTCTCATCAGAGGCTTTTAGAATTTCTGGTATAATAAATGAAGAAGCCGAAGAAAAGTCTATTGATAATGCTTTAGCTTTATCAGACAAAGCTTGATATAAACTATTGGATGTATCTTGATGAAGTTTCATATGTGAATAAACATAGACTTTTTCAACTATTTCAGAAAACTTATCATATAATGATAGACAAGAAAACAAATTATCTGAGGATGAAGTTAACTTGTCTTGATATTCTAATAAAGAGTTAAGGGAAGCCTTAAGATTTTCCATGTCTTTTTTGCAGGCTTCATCAGAAGGATATAAATCTTCAAGATTCCAAGTGTATTGTGGATTGATTTCATTTCTCTTGGGAAGAGTATTTAGTTTATTTTTTTCCATAAAAAAACTCCTTTTTTATTTTATATTATACCCTTTCTATAAGAGAAGATAAATTAACAAAAAAATTTTGTTAAATTTATCTAGAAAAACAAAAAATCAGTTGACTACAATTAAAAGAAATGATATTATAATGCTTGTGGATAAGCGTGTGGATAATGTGTGCATAACATGTGTATAACTTCTGTTGTCCACAACTTTATTTAAGTTAGAAAGTTTATCCTTTTTATTAAGGATTAACTTTATCTTTGATAAATGCGGCTTAGTCGCTATTATGTTAAAATTATACCTCGTAAAGATAAGAAATCCCCGTTTCTTATCGGCAACCACCGGCCCCCAACCGGTGCTTTTTTTTAATTAAATATAAAGCAGTTAAAGCGTATATTTCTTACCCTAATGTTAAGAATAAATAAATAGAAATAATTAGGGTGGTGAAATATATGACAGTTTTAGAAACTATAGAAGAATATATTTCTTATATTAATTCTTCATCACAGAAAAGGACAGAAGAAGTATATTGTATTTCTTTATTATATGATTATTGTAAATATAAAGAAGCTCAATTAGAAATTGAGGAATTAGATGAGAGCTTTTTTGATAAATTCTTTTTATACTGGCTTCCAATCAGAAACAAAATGTTATCTGGGGATAGACTCTACTATCTTTTCCCCTCAATTAAGAAATACTATAAATACTTAAGAAATAATTATAAAATTAAAGAATTAAACTTATCAAAGTCATTGGATAAATTTATAGAGGAGTTTATACGTATTATCAATTTATCAAAGGCATTTTCAAGATTTTTAGGAAACCCTGTAATAAGTGTAGATCCTTTAATTGTTGATTTAAGATGCTATAAAGAAAGCAAGTTAAAAAAGAGCATAAAAGAAAGAAACGGAGTTTTTGAACAAGGATATTTTGAAGTAATAGATATTTCTCCTGACTGTTCTATAACAATAAAGAAAAAACCTAAAGGCAGATATGCAAAGATACTTCTTGATGATGATCTAGTATTACATCTTAAAAAAGGAGATATTCTTCAATTAAAAATAACAAGAAGATTATTTTTTACTTACTGGGAGATAGAAGAAATTAAAAGCTGTTATTTAAAAGAAGCAACAAAGTATCTTTTAGGTTGATAGGAGATTTAAAAGTCAATATCGTTATTATTGGAAAAAACTAATTGCTTTACTTTTACAATAAAATATAAGATAATAAGCTTGGAACATACTACAGCTATTTTGAGGGGTGATTGTATGTTGTCCAAAAAGTCAATTATGTTTTTTAATATAATTATTATCTTATTTTTAGTCCTGGCTGGATGTTCTAATAAGAGATATGATGTTTCAAACAAAGAAAAAGAACCTGTTGTGGTTATTTTAGATGAGTCTTCTAATAAAGATAACGAGTCAAAAAGTAACAGTTTAAAGGATAGTAACACTGTTACTAAATATAGCAATTATAAAGTAAACCTAAAGATAGATCCAGTAAAAAGAACCTTTGAAGGCATTCAAAAGGTTAACTTTACCAACAATACAAAAGATAACTTAGAAGGTATTTTATTTAATCTTTATTTAAATGCTTATCAAAAAAACAGTAAAATTAAACCATATGTTTTGGAGTTTGAAGATAAGGTTTATAAAGAAGGTTTTGATGAAGGCTTTATTTTGATAGAATCGGTTCTAATAAATAATGCAGAAGTTGTTTTTAATCAAAGTGAGACTTTTCTTGATGTAATATTAAATGAACCTGTTAGCCCTGATGAAGAAATAGAAATAACTATTCAATTTAAAGGTAAGACTCCTAAAGCTTCTCATAAGATGGGTGCTAATGACAAGGTTATGTGGATGGGAAACTTTCTTCCCGTATTATCAGTGTATGATGAAAATGGTTGGAATAGATATTCTTCTTATCCTATAGGAGATTCCTTTTTTACAAGGGTATCAAATTATTCTGTGTCTGTTACAACACCTAAAGAATATACAGTTGTAGGAACTGGTATTGAAACAGAGATTGAAAATGAAACAGAAAAAACTACTACCATAGAAGCAAAAATGGTACGGGACTTTGCTCTTGCTATTAGTAATAAATTTCATACTGAAAGCATAGAAACCAAAGACAATATTGCAATTAATTTATACTATACCAGCAGTATTGGTGTAGATGAAAAAACAGTATTAGAAATAGCAGAAAAAACTATGGAGTTATATAGTAATACTTTTGGCTCATATCCTTATGCTGAGCTTGATATTATTGAAGGGAATATGTATAATTCTTCAGGTGCGGAGTATTCTGCTTTAGTTGTTGCTGATTATAAAGTATTAAGAGGAATATCTAGCCAAGAAATTATTGCTCACTTAATAGGACATCAGTGGTTTTATAATATTGTGGGCAATAATCCAATAAAAGAACCATGGTTAGATGAAGCTCTTATTACTTACCTTACAAACTATATTTTTTATACTGAAGATGAAATAGATATAATAATGAAAAACAAAAGAAAAGAATTAAATAAGATAATAGATCCTATGAGGGAAACAAGTTTAAATAGTGAATTAGGTGATTTTTCAACTTGGGATTCTTATTATAATATCCATTATTATAGAGGAGAAATAATGTTTCATGCCTTGCGTGATAAGATGGGGGAAGAAAAGTTCCAAGAGTTTCTTAAGAAATATTATGAGCAATATGCTTATAAAATAGCAAAGAAAGAAGGTTTTATGGAATTAGCAGAAGAGACTTATGGATCTTCATTAAGAATGTTCTTTTATCAATGGATGAAAGCAGAAAAATTACCTAAGTTTTAATCCTTCATAAAAGGGGTGGTAAAATGAAGATAGTGATTATTTATGGTGGGATTAAAGGGAAAGACGGACTATTAAACTCAATAGTAAACATAATTTCAGAGACTTTAAAAGAATTACATATAGATGTAGAAGAAGTTTTATTAGACAATTACAATATTGAATATTATTATGGAAAAACTAATAAAGATATTAAGCTTATTGCCAATAAAATTAATGATTCTGAAGGGGTTATTTTTGTTTCAAATACAATTTTAGGTGCTCCTTCAGGAATTATTAAGGTTTTTTTAGAAAACTTAACACACTTGTCTTATAAAAATAGTATTGAAGGGAAATACGGATTTTCTGTTTGCTTTACAGATGCTTTTGGAGAAAGAGAAAATGCAGAATATATTTTAAGAGCATGGGAAATGTTAGGTGGAATTGAAGGTGGGAAATTACCCTTATGGATTAAAGATATTGAGGGTCTAAAAAGTATTAGAGAAGGAATTGAAAAAAAAGTAGAAGCTTTTTATAAAATATTTAGACAGCCTGGCCACAAACTTCCTAGTAGTTATAATCAATCAATTACTACGACCACTAATGATAAAAAGATATCTAACTGGACAGTACCAAAGATAGAAATAGCTGAAGATCTAAGTGAAGATGCGAAAGAAGAAGCTATTAAAATTAAAGCAAGTCCATTTGAAGACTTTTCAAGGGAACAAGAAAAAGATATAAAAGAATTAACTGATTTTTTCAAACAGCAGATGTTTTCTACTGGTCAGGAACAATCAATCAATGAGTATGGAATATATACTAAGCCTTCCCCCTTACCTGTAGTTGAAAATAAAAAAACTTGTAAACAAATGACCCAAAATCTTCCTCATTATTTTCAACCTCATTTAGCATCTGATTTTCTTGGTAGTTTTCAATTTAATATTACAGGTACAGAAAATTTTAATTGTTACATAGTTGTTGATAAAGGAGAATGTTCTTATTTTGATGGAATAAAAGAAGATGCTGATATTAATATAACTATAGAAGATGATATTTGGGTTGATATTTTAAAGGGAAAAATTTCTGCACAGAAGGCATTTATGACTGGACAATTAAAGGTTAGAGGAAATTTTGTGCTATTAAATAAACTAGATCAATTATTTAAAAAGATGCCTTAAGAATTCCGGAACTTGTTTTAATTAAATTTACAAGTTCCGGTTTGTTTTTTTATGCTAATATAAATTTTATTTTTTAAAGATTTGAACATAGATATATCCATACTTTTCATCTTCTGCAATTCCTATTCCTATTTTGTCATAATTCTTACTTAATATATTGGCCTTATGTCCGGGACTATTCATAAAAGAATCGTGAGCATTTTTAACTGAGCTATTTCCTGCAATATTTTCTCCTGCAACTTTATAAGAAATGCCAAATTGCTTCATCATTTCGAAGGGAGAACCATAAATTGGAGAAACATGGCTAAAGTAATTATTTTCTGCCATATCCTTTGCTTTAATTGAAGCAAGATTGGCAAGTTCATTATCCAGGATATAAGGATTAAGACCGGCTTTTATTCTTTCATTATTGATATATTCTAGCATGATTTTTTCTTTGTCTTTTATACTTACACTATCATTAGATGTATTAGAAGTAGGTATAGAGTTATCCTTTTCAAAATTATTAAGGATATTTTCATTATAGGTATAGGCTTTTGTATATTTGCTTGATATAACACCTATAGAATCATCTGGCAAGTGTACCACATACCAGTCATTAAATTTTCCTAAAACATTTACAATTTGTCCTTTTTTTAGACGAGATATTACTGGATAAGAAATATCAGGACCTGTTCTTACATTAAGCAAAAAAGCAGTAATTTCTGCCTGTTTGACTGTTGCTTCAGAAAAAACACTATATTTTTTTTCGTTAGCTGAAACATATGAAAGAGAAATCATATAAAACATAACAACAAGAAGAACGGGAAATAATAGCCGGAAAGGTTTTTTCATGAAATCACATCCTTTTATCCTATAATTTATATAATCATTATTTGTTTTTTCAAATCATTTTATGCTAAAAAATGATATATAAGCTAGACTCTTATAGAAATAATAAAAATCCAATTTGAAAAAGGTTGTCATTAAAAATTAATTTAAGAATAAATATATAAAGAGAAACTAAGGATATTAATAGAGTAGATGTTAGGGGGAAATAATATGTATTATAATCAAGCCTTTTATCAACCGGATTACCGGTTTAATTCAAATACTGTGGCTTTTCAAGGTATAAAAGATTTGCAATCTCATATTCCTCAACCATACCGGCCAGCTAAGTTAAGAATTGATGACAAAATTTCTGAGCTTATTGAAGAAGCAGCCAAAATTGAAAAGAGACTTTTTGCTTATGATAAAAGGATTATGGAAATAATAGAAAGTGAGGTAGATAAGAAGAGAATATTAAAAATTTCATTTAATCAAAAAAAACATGAAAAAATGTTTGGAGAAATATATCAGGGACTAACAGGGAGAAAACTATTAATTGATTTTAAAGATTTGGATTTAAGAGAGGAGAATATAAAGGCAATAATAGATAATAGAATTTTTCAAGGGTTTGAGGCAATTGATTTTTATCGCAAGATTTATTTTTTACTTGCAGCTGTTGAATGGAAACAAATGATGTATGAAATAATAGGGGATGAACAAAATGATATAATAAAGTATATTTATTATCTTAACAAATAGCAAGCTCTGCTATTTTTCTTTTCATTTTTCAAAAAAATATGCTATAATACAATAAATGGACTAGATTAAGGGAGGAAATGCTTTGAATCTACAAGATTGTTTATTTTGCAAAATAGCTAAAGGAGAGATTCCTTCAGCCACAATTTTTGAAAACAGTGAATTTAAAGTTATTTTAGACAAATTCCCTGCAAATAAGGGACATATATTAATTATACCAAAAGAACATATAGAAAATATCTATGAAATGGATTCAGAATTAGGAGGGAGGTTATTTTCTTTAGCAACTAACATTGCAAGGATACTTAAAAAAGAACTAAATATTGAAGGCTTAAATATATTACAAAACAATGGTAAAGTTGCAGGACAAACAGTATTTCATTTTCATCTTCATTTAATCCCAAGATATGAAGATGACCAAGTTGACATTACATGGAAAGCATTAAAACCAACAGATGATGAATTGACTAACTTAGCAAATAGATTATATAAATCATTGCAATAAGGGGGAAAAAATGAAAAGTATTAATAATTTTGAGGATTACTATTACAGTGGGGCTAACAATCAGCCAGCTAATTATGAAGATATAAATACTTTTAATACTCATCCTTTAAATCTAGAAAAAGTAGCTGGAGTATATGGTTGGATGTTTGTTGGTTTATTAATATCAGGAATAGTAGCATTTATTACATATTCAACCATATCAACTGATATGATTTTAAATATGTTGTTGTTTTTTATATTCTTTGGGATAGAATTAGCTTTGGTATATTATTTATCTGAAGGAAAAGTAATTGAAATGGAGTATAGTAGGGCAGTTGCCTTGTTTTTGATTTATTCTGTTATAAATGGGATTACTCTATCACTTATTTTTATAGCTTATACACTTAGTTCTATTGCTTATACATTTTTTATTTGTGCGGCTGTTTTTGGCATTATGGCTCTATATGGATCTCTTACCAAGGCTAATCTTACTTCTGCTGGGTCTTTTCTATATATGGGACTTGTTTCAATACTAATTGTGAGTATTTTTAATGCAATATTAAAAAATCCTATAATATATTGGATAGAAACTTTTGTAGGCGTCATGATTTTTCTTGGATTAACTGCTTACGATGCTCAAAAAATTAAAGTAAAGATAGCTGACTATCAAGGAACTGATAAAGTAAATAATATTGCTATTTATTGTGCCTTGCTATTGTATCTTGATTTTATTAATTTAATGCTTAAATTACTTAGATTGTTTGGAAAAAGAAAAAGATAAAATAAAAAGCCTAGGAAATCCTAGGTTTTTATTTTTTATTAATTAAAATATTGTTCATACCAAATCAAGAACATGTATATAGTCCAGATCTTTCTGCTATTATCCCTTTTTTCTGTAAAATGTTCATTTAGAAGCAATAATAATTTATCAGTATTAAAATACCTCTCTGCAATTGGAGAAGAAAAGGCTTCTTTAACTATTGAATAATATTTTTCTTCTCTAAGCCAAATCCTAGTAGGCACAGGAAAGCCCAATTTCTTTTTATTTGCTACATTTTCAGGTATATTCCTTTTTGCTGCCAATCTAAAAGCATATTTTGTACTCTTTTTATTACATCTAAATTTAGTAGGAAGTTTTAAAGCTAAGTTACATACTTCTTTATCTAAAAAGGGAGTTCTAACTTCAAGAGAATGAGCCATGCTCATTCTGTCGGCTTTAAGGAGAATATCTCCAGGAAGCCAGGTATGGATGTCAATGTATTGCATTTTACTAATATCATCTTTTGATTTTACCTTATCGTAAAATGGTTTAGTAAGATTAAAAGGAGAAGGTGCATTTGTTTTATTTTTAAGAATTTCTTTTCTTTCTTTTTCTGTAAATATTAAAGCATTTCCAATAAATCTTTCTTCAATACTTTTACTACCTCTAATGAAAAAGTTTTTTCCTTTAATATCAAATGGGAAGATAGAAGCAAGTTTGCCAAGGAATTTTCTTATTGGTCGAGGGAGATTAGTAAGAATTTTTATGTCTAATGGTTCTTTATAGATATTGTATCCTCCAAATAATTCGTCTGCTCCTTCACCAGAAAAAACTACCTTTACATGCTCTCTTGCTAACTCACTAACAAAATAAAGTGCAACGGCAGCAGGGTCCGCTAAAGGTTCATCCATGTAATATTGAACTTTAGGAAGTATGTCCCAATATTCTTTAGTAGTGATAAGTTTGTGATAATTATTAACCCCAATTTTTTTTGTTAGAGACTTTGCATAATCAATTTCATTATATTGGTCATAATCAAATCCTACGGTGAATGTTTTATCCCCTTCAAAGCAGGAAGCTACATAACTGGAGTCAACACCGCTAGATAAGAAAGAACCTATTTCTACATCTCCTATCTTATGGGCTTTAATTGATTCTTTTATTGTCTTATCAATCTCTTCAACATATTCCTCTAGAGATTTATTTTCTGTTTCAAAAACAGGCTCCCAATATCTTTGGATGGTCATTTCATTATCTTTATAAATAAAGAAATGAGCGGGAGGTAGTCTATAAATATTCTTAAAAAATGTTTCATCTAAAGCAGAATATTGGAAAGTAAGATACGTTTCCAAAGCAGCTAGATTTAGTTTCTTGTTAACAAGGCTGTGTTTTAGAATACTTTTTATTTCTGATGCAAAAACAAAGTTATTGTTTTCTTTATAGTAATAAAAAGGTTTAATACCAAAGAAATCTCTTGCACCAAATAAAACTTTTTCTTTTTTATCCCATATTACAAAAGAAAACATTCCTCTAAGATGGTTAAGCATTTTTGTATTGAATTCTTCATAAGCATGAATTAGGACCTCTGAATCCATATTACTTTTAAAAACATGTCCTTTTTCTTCTAATAATTTTCTAAGGTTCTCATAATTATATATTTTACTATTAGAAACTAAGACTAAATTTTCATCTTCATTAAATAAGGGTTGAGAATCTTTTTTTAAGTCAATAACACTAAGACATCTGAAAGCAATTGCTGCAGAATCATCTATGTATTCACCGTCACTATCGGGACCTCTATGAATAATAGCGTTTGTCATATCTTTTAAAACTTGTTCTCTATTAGTTGCTTCACCAATAAATCCGCAAAAACCGCACATGTATTTTCCCCTTTCAGAAATCAAAAAAATGTCAAATCAAAAATATATGTAAACTGTATCATAATTTTTTTTATAAATCAATAAAAGTTCATTAATTATTATGCTCAATAAAGAGATTTAATAAACTTTTAAGAAGTTTAAATTTATATTGATAATCATTCTATTACATGAATTAATAGACTAAAAATTTTCACTGTGATATAATTATACTTAAAAGTCTTATATGATACAAAAATACATAATAATGGATATTTTTCTAAA
This sequence comes from Candidatus Epulonipiscium sp., assembly GCA_012518815.1. Lineage (GTDB taxonomy): Bacteria > Bacillota > Clostridia > Lachnospirales > Defluviitaleaceae > JAAYML01. The sequence goes on from JAAYRK010000048.1 coordinate 38,791, forward strand.
TCTTTTGACTAAGAAAAGCCGATAAGGTCCAAGCTTATAAAATGTGAAGGAGGGACCTAGTTGAAAAGGATTATTTTAACAGGTGGAGGGACTGCAGGTCATGTAACTCCTAACCTGGCATTGATTCCAAAGCTTCAAAAAGAAGGTTGGGATATCAGATATATAGGCAGCAAAAATGGAATTGAAAAAGAATTATTAGAAGATAAGATGATACCTTATTATGGGATTTCATCGGGAAAGCTTAGAAGATATAAGGATATCAAAAACTTAACAGACCCATTTAGAGTAATATCTGGCTTATTTGAGGCAGTAAATTTAATTTCTAAATTAAAACCTTCAATTATTTTTTCAAAAGGTGGTTATGTAACAGTTCCTGTTGTTATGGCAGGATGGCTTAAGAGGGTACCAGTTATCATACATGAATCAGATATAACTCCCGGTCTTGCTAATAAACTAGCTTTTCCTTTTGCAAAGCAAATATGTGCAAACTTTCCTGAAACTTTATCTTATATCCCAAAAGAAAAAGGGGTTCTTACAGGAACTCCCATTAGAGAGGAATTATATGAAGGAGATGAAAAAAAGGGGCGTAAAATTTGTAATTTTAATAATGATAAACCAGTTATTATGATGATGGGAGGCAGCCAGGGTTCTATTGTTTTAAATACCGTGCTTCGAAATATACTTCCGGTTTTATTAGAGCCTTTTAATGTGATACATATTTGTGGCAAAAATAATTTAAAGAATGATTTAGAAAACATAGAGGGATATAAACAATTTGAATATGTTGAAAAAGAATTGCCTCACTTATTTGCAGCTGCTGACCTTTTAATATCAAGGGCAGGAGCCAATTCTATAGCGGAAATTTTAAGTTTAAAAAAACCTAATATATTAATTCCCTTATCGGCGAGAGTAAGCAGAGGAGATCAAATTTTAAATGCACGCTCATTTTATAAACAGGGCTTTAGTCAAGTAATAGAAGAAGAAAGTCTGACAGAAGAAAGTTTGTTTGACACAATAATAGAAGTGTATAAAAACAAAGAAAAATATATTTCTAATATGATAAAAAGTTATAGCTCTAATGGTATAGAAAAAATAATGGAACTTATAAATATTTATGCTAAATGAGGATACCTATTTTAGGGTATCCTAAAATTTTTATTTTTTAGACTTTTTTAAATGTAAACTGATGATATTAAAACACCTATTTATTTTTTAAATCTATGATATAATGTTTGAACGTAGGATGATTTTAGAAAGAAAGGAAGAAATCCATTGAGAAAAACAAGTATATTTTTATGTATTTTAAGTATCATAACTTTAATTTTAGTAGCTTGTAGTACTAGCAATGAAAGCAGCAGTCCACAATTTAAGCTACCTAAAGAAGGAGAAGAAATAGTTGTAATAACAACAGATATGGGAGTAATCAAAATAAAGCTTTTTCCTGAATATGCCCCAAAGGCTGTAGAGAATTTTAAAACTCATGCAAAAAATGGTTATTATGATGGTCTAACATTTCACAGAATTATTAATGAGTTTATGATTCAAGGGGGAGATCCCAATGGTGATGGTAGCGGAGGAGAAAGTATCTGGGGAGTGCCTTTTGAGGATGAGTTTAGCACAGAGGTATTAAATTATAGGGGAGCCCTTTCTATGGCAAATAGCGGACCAAATACTAATGGTAGTCAATTTTTTATTGTTCAAAAAACTACTGTAGAAGAAGAAATATTAGAGCAATTAGAATTAGCAGGTTATCCTAAAGAAATAATAAATAGCTATAAAGAAAAAGGAGGAACACCTTGGCTTGATTTTTATCATACTGTTTTTGGACAAGTCTTTGAGGGAATGGATGTAGTCGATAAAATTGCAGCAGTAGAAGTAATTGAACCAGCAGAATACGGCATACCAAAAGATCCTGTAATCATTAGAAAGATTGAAATTGTTGAATATGAAAAATAACTATTAGTCTTTATATTTCTTGCATAAATTATTAATTAAAATTATACTTTATTATAATGATACTAATTATATAATTAATTTTTTAAGGCATACTTATAATATATTATAGTACCTTATAGGAATTTATAATTAATCAAGAGAATTTATCTTAGCAAAGGTAATTAATAAAATTAAGCTTTTAAAAGCGAAAGGAGAAT
>JAAYRK010000049.1 GCA_012518815.1 Candidatus Epulonipiscium sp.
GAAAAATCTTTCGTACTACTATCAGTATCAAATGAAAAATCAGGACCCTCATCTTCATCAAGTAAATCATCTGTTCTATCATCTTCAATAATAAAATCATCAGAACTAATATCATCAAATAATAACGTTTCAGAGCTTTTATTATCAAAGAACGATAGTTCCGTATTTTTATCATTATCAAATAATAGTTTACCATCGCTATTATCCACAGTAAAGCTATCGTTATTTTCTTTAATCTTAAATTCTATTGAATCTCCGTCTTTGATAAGATAAGATGAGTCCACTTTAACCTTATTGACAATAACCTCTTTATCATCAAGAGTAACCTCTAAGTACTCACATAAATCTGCAATTGTGTTAATGTCAATTATCATAACATCATCATCGTTAAATATTTCTTGGTTTTTATCTGCAATTTTTCCGTTAACAAAGGATATGGAGGATAATTCCATGTAAGCTCCATTTATCAATACCCTTTTTAAATTTTTATTGTCAATAAAATCTCTAACAAAGGCTCTTGCATCATCACCATTAACTGCTGCTTGTACCAATATATCGTCTCCATCATGAATAAGGGTATCTAAACTAGCTTCTCTTCCATTTACTAAAAGTTCTGCAGGCTCTGCAGGCCCACCTTTTATCCTTTTTCTTTCATTGTTTAGTTTGAAGAAAAGAGAAGCACCCTTTCTTCCAATTAAATTTGTATGATCCAAACCTTTTTGCATACATACGTCTAATACAGTTAATCTTTTTGCATTTAGAAGCTTTACTTCTTCCCTATTAAAATTCACTTTAATAAAGTCGTAACCTCTTTGTTTAAGGGAAGTAACACATATTCCAATTGGAGTAATTACATCTGGGGTTTTTAAAAATTCAGACTGATATTTTACATTGATTAAGGAATCTCCCCCTTTAACTGCTACTCTTTCATTTGGAATATCTAGTATTTCAGAAATCTTTTTTGTAAGCCCTATTACTTGACTTCCACCACCTACGCAAAAAATTGCATTAGGTTTTTTATTTCCATTTACTTCACAAACTTTTTCAGATATTTCTTCTGCCAAGCGGTAGACAGGTCCTTTTACTACTTCTAATAATTCCTCTGTAGAGACAGTATGAGTCAAGCCCATAATATCTTTAAAAGTAATTTCACTTTCTTTTCCTATTTTAAATTTAATTTCTTCTGCTGTATGAAAATCTACTAAATATTTATGAACTATTTGTTCAGTTATTTCATCGCCTGCAATTGGTATCATCCCATATCCAATAACAGCGCCATCTTTAGTAACAGCTATATCTGATGTCCCTGCTCCAATATCTACTAATGCTAAATTAAGTAATCTTAATTCTTCAGGTATGGCAACATTAATTGCTGCAATAGGTTCTAATGTAAGATTAGTGACTTCAAGCCCAACTCTGTCCATCACTGAGTATAAGCTATCTACTACAGCTTTAGGTAAAAAAGTAACCAATACATCAGCAGCAATTTTTCTAGCCCTATGTCCTTCTAATTTAGAAATCATGTAATCATCTAAATAATAATTTACAACAGAATAACCCACAGAAAAATAGTCAATTTCAGAATTTTGAAATTCCTCTTTGATTTTTGCTTGGGCTTCTGATATTCCTTTTAATTCTAATTCTTTAATAATATCTTTTTGGATTTCTTTTTCTTCATCAAAAGTTAATTCTACCTTTACAGAATATGTACTTAACAATCGTCCTGCTGCAGCAATAGAAACTTCAGTAAGTTCTAATCCTGTTTTTTCTTCTAAAATATTCTTTACTTTTATCACAGAATTGGCAACTTTATGGATATCATGTATCTGTCCGTCTATCATTGCTCTTGATTCGTGCTCTAATGCTACACTATCAATGACTATAAAATCGTCATCTCTTTGAAAACCTAAAACACCCATTACTTTCCTTGTACCTATATCTAAACCAAAAACAAAATCTTCCTTATTGATATTATATTCTAAAATCACTTTCCACTCCCCCATTATTAGTTTTGGATGAGTTATTAAATTAAAGAATCTCCTATATATTATGATAACATATGTGACAAAAAAATCTATAATAAATTTTATTTATAGACAAGAAAATACAACATTTTTGAAAAACTGAATATAATAACTAAAAAATCAGTAATGAACAAAGCAACCAATTATTGGTCACTTTGTTCATCAGTTTCTGGCTCATAAATAAACCAATCTTTGATATTCCCAATATAAAAGTCTTTTTGAGGTTTTAGTTCCCCTTGAATCTTGTCATTTGTTATAAGGGCAGCATTCCTAAAATAAAGACTAATGTAAGGTAATTCATCAGAAATATATTTTTGAAGTTCATCGTATGCTGTTTTCATGTTTTCTTCTCCTACAGCAGTAAAAGCATTTGCAAGCAAATTATCCATTTGTTCACTTTTAAATGAAATAAAATTACTACCATTTTCTATTTGAGAAGAATGAAAAGCAAAGCTAAAGTCTGGAATAGGTGAAAGTTTCCATCCTCCTAAAAAGGCGTCAAAATTCTTTTCTTGTAGTCGTACTAAAAAATCTTCTTTAGTAACTTCTTCAAGATTTACTTTAATTCCCAACTCTCCAAGCATATTAATAATCTCATTGGCTGCTTCTTTTCTTGTTTTATCTCCTGATTCAACTAAAAGATTAAAAGATAAATCTACTTTATTCCCATTAATTGACTTATCCAATATTCCATCTTGATCTGAATCAGCCCATCCACTTTCGCTTAAAAGTTCTTTAGATTTTTCGATATCATAATTATATTTTTCAATTTCATCACAATAGAGCCATGAACTTGGATTAACTGGAACATCAGTTAATACTCCGTGATTTAAATATTGATTTTCTAATATACTCTCTTTATCTAGTGCATATGCTATTGCTTTTCTTAACTTTTTATCCTGGAACAAAGTCTTGTTAAAATTAAATCCTATAAAGTCATAATAAGAAGTAACATATTCTTTTATTCTTGTTCCGCCATTTTGAGCATACTTGCCCCAATCTACAGCATTTGTACCTATCAAATCAATTTGTCCTTGCTCGAAAGAATAAAATTCTGTTTCGTCATCAGGAATAACAAGTACTTTTATTCTTTCAATATAAGGTTCTCCTTTAAACCAATCAGGATTAGCTTCTAACTGCAATTCTTTAGCTAATTTATAGTCACCTAATTTATAAGCACCTGTTCCCACTGGTACCTTTTCAGCCATATCTTGTCCGCGTACACCTTCATATATATGAGCAGGGATAATAGGAAAATACAATGCATATATGGCTCCACTAAAAGGTTGATTATAAAATATTTTGACGGTGTAATCATCTTCAGCTTTATAAGAAACTATATTATCAATACATTTTTTATAAGGAGATGTACTAGAAGCACTCTTTATTGTATCTAATGAGAAAACAACATCCCTTGCAGTAAAAGGATTTCCATCATGCCACCTTACATCTTGGCGAAGATTAATTGTAACTGAACTGCCGTCACTGGAAAAGCTCCAATTTGAAGCTAAATTAGCTGTAGGTTTTTGTGATTCGTCAAAATCAATTAGAGTATCAAAGACTAATTTTAATACCTGGTCTACTGTATAATCTTCATTTAATATAGGATTTAAAGTTTTGGGCATTCTAAAAGAAATAATTATTTCCCCACCCTTAGTAGGTTCTGGCAATTCAACTACTTTTTCTTCTTCTATTTGAGTTTCTTCTTGCTTTGATTTATTGTTATCATCATATGTACAGCTTGTAATATTAAAAGTTAAAAAAAATGTAAGCATTAAGGCTTTTACTCTTCTATTCAATTTTTCGCACCTTCCTAAGCATTATTATTGTGTTTTAAATCTAAAAGGATTTGTATAACTTCTTATAAATTCGTTTACTATCGAGAACTTTTTTTACATATTCTTTAGTTTCCCAAAAAGGAATCTCATGGACTTTTTTCCCGTCTTGACTATATCTTTCATCCTTAAGCCATTTTGATACATTCCCACTTCCAGCATTATACGCAGCTAAACTTGTCTCCACATCTTCAAATTGATTTAATAATTTATTTATATACCAACAACCTATTTGAATATTAATTTCTGGGTCATATAGTTTTTCATCACTATAATCTTTTATACCTAGTTCCTTTGCTGCCCATTGGCCTGTTTTGTCTGTAATCTGCATAAGACCTTTAGCATTTTTATGAGATTGTGCATCAGGATTAAATTTGCTTTCGACTTTAATAATTGAAAAAATCAAATAAGGGTCCAAATCATAAAGATTGGAATACGTTATAACTAAATTCTTGTATTTAACCGGGAATAAAAATATTTTAACTAATTCTAAACCTAGCAAAAAAAATATTATAAAAAGAATAAAAAGAAATAATAGGCGGAATTTCTTCTTCCGAAGGTCAATAATATAAGACATAATTGATCTCCTTTTTATTATCTAGTCCAAACAATATTATTTATCTGTTCATTTGTAAACTCTTTGTCTTTTCCATTATCAATAATAATATCTCCATACTTTTTCAATTCTTCCCATAGCATTTGTGAATTAATTCTTTGTTTTGCTTCTTCCTTCGTAATTCCGTCCCTTTCTACAATTCTATTCACCCTAATATCTTCATCGGCATAAACTAGCCAAATTTCATCTACTACTTCATGAAGTCCAGATTCAATTAAAAGTGCGGCATCAATAACAATATATTTATATGAATTAGTATTAGTTTTTATTTCGTTAATAATGTCTAATATTTCTTGTACAATAAGGGGATGAGTAATTTCGTTTAATGTTTTTAGTAAGTTCTTATTTGAAAAAACGATTTTCCCCAATTTACTACGATTAATCTCCCCATCACTATTTAAAATGCTTTTCCCAAACTTTTCAACAATGGGATAATATGCAGCTTTACCCTTTTTTAATATATCATGGCCTATTTTATCTGCATTAATTATATAGGCACTGGTAATTTGTGATAATAATGATGCCACTGTGCTTTTTCCACTTCCACTGCCACCAGTAATACCTATTACTTTCATTTTGTCCTCCTTTATTTAGCCTCAAACCAAGTATCACCCAAATGCATATCTATTTCAAGAGGAACATCTAACTTAACTGCATTTTCCATTTCATTCTTAAGAATCTCTTTAACTTCATCTAGTTCATCTTTATGAACTTCAACTAAAAGCTCATCATGTACTTGAAGAATTAATCTGGATTTTAATTTTTTTTCTTTTAATTTATTATAAACTCTAATCATTGCAATTTTTATTATATCAGCTGCTGTTCCTTGAATTGGAGTATTCATGGCCACCCTTTCACCAAACGAGCGTAAATTAAAATTACTAGAGCTTATTTCAGGTATTGGTCTTCTTCTTCCAAATAAAGTTGTAACATAGCCTAGTTCTCTTGCTTTTTTTACTGTTTCATTCATGTATTCCTTTACTTTGGGGTATTTTTCAAAATAACCCTCTATATATTCCTCTGCTTCTTTTCTTGTTATATTCAAATCCTGGCTTAAACTAAAAGCACCAATACCATAAATTATACCAAAGTTCACAGCTTTAGCGTTGTTCCTTTGAGTTGAATTTACTTCATTAATGTCTAGTTTAAAAACTTTAGCAGCAGTTATTTTATGAATATCTTCTCCACTTCGAAAAGCATTAATAAGAGTTTCATCTTGAGCAATATGGGCTAAAACCCTAAGTTCTATTTGAGAATAATCTGCATCTAGCAACAAATAATCTTTGCTTTGAGGTATAAATACTTTTCTGATTTTTCTCCCCATCTCAAGTTTGATAGGAATGTTTTGTAAATTAGGCTCTGTACTACTTATTCTACCTGTTGCAGTAATTGTTTGGTTAAAAGTTGAATGTAATTTACCAGTATCTTTATTGACTGCTGAATACAAACCATCTCCATAAGTAGTTTTAAGTTTTACTAATTGTCTGTATTCTAATATATTATCTATAATTGGATGCTTATTCTTCAACTTTTCTAAAACTTCTGCTGCTGTAGAATAACCTGTCTTTGTCTTTTTTACTACAGGAAGCATAAGCTTTTCAAAAAGAATTATTCCTAATTGCTTAGGAGAATTTATATTAAATTCTTCTCCAGCTAAATTATAAATATTTTCTGTGAGAATATCAATTTTTTTAGTTAATTCTTCTATATATTCTTTTAATCTATTAATATCAATTGTAAAACCGCATTTTTCCATGTTGTATAATACTTCTATTAGTGGAAGCTCAATATCATAATAAAGAAATTCTTGTTGATTTTCTTTTATCTTTTCTACCATTAATTTGTAAGTACGAAAAATAATATATGCCTGCTCAGAAGTAAAATATGTTAGTTTGCTTTCTTCTAAATCCACAAGTGATTTTTTATTTTTCCCTTTTCCCAATATTTCTTCTTCACTTGGAAAAACTTCACCTAAATATTCTTGAGCTAAATCATCAAATCCATAGCTTTCTTTTGTAGGATTTAATACATAAGCACCAAGCATCGTATCAAATACTAGATTATTTAATGATATATTATAATTACTCAAAATGTGCATTGCATTTTTAGCATTATGAGTAATCTTTTTAATATCTTTTGATTCAAAAAGATTTTTTGTTTTATTTGTAATTTCTTCAATAGATAACTCCTTCGAAGCTTCTATCCATATTGATTTTGAATCCTCATAGCAACAACTAATACCAAGAATTTTATTATTTTCTTCAAAAATAAGGAATGAAAACTGATCTGCTAAAACTATTTCATCAATAATTTTATTTAATTCATCTATCTTATCAACCTTTTTGTGATTTCTTTTAGTATGATTATTGGACACAGTATTAGATACTGTAGACTTAAATTTGTCCATGAAACTCTTAAACTCTAATTGTTTAAATAATTCATAGACTTCAGGATTCATTAATTCATTAATTTTTAAATTTTCCCACTCTATTTCAATAGGGACATCTGTACATATAGTCGCTAAATACTTACTTTGTCTTGCTTGTTCTTCATAAATACGCAAATTCTGAGATGCACGATTTGGTTTTATTTTATCACTATTATCAATGGCATTATCAATACTGTGATATTCTTTAATAATTTTAAAAGCTGTTTTTTCTCCTATGCCCGGTACCCCTGGGATATTGTCAGAAGAATCTCCCATTAATGCCTTTACATCTATATATTCAAGGGGAGTAACTCCTAGCTTTTCTATTAAATCTTCTTCATAATAATCTTCAACTTCTGTTTTTCCTCCTCTTGTTTTGGGAATTCTAATCTTCGTATGTTTAGAAGCTAATTGAAGAAGGTCTTTGTCTCCTGATACAACAATAGGTTTCATCCCGTTTTTTTCCGCAGCTTTAGCCAAGGTTCCCAATATATCATCAGCTTCATATCCTTCTAATTCTAATCTTGTAATCCCCATTGCATCTAAAAGCTGTTTTAATATAGGAATTTGAACTGCTAATTCATCAGGCATTCCTTTTCTATTTCCCTTATAATCCTTAAATGCTTTATGCCTGAATGTAGGAGCTTTTAAATCAAAGGCTACAGCTATGTAATCTGGTTTATCTTCTTCTAATAACTTAAATAGGATATTTAAAAAACCATAAATTCCATTAGTATATAAGCCCTGCGAGTTTGTTAACAAAGGTACTCCATAAAAAGCCCTGTTTACTATACTATTTCCATCAAGCAACATTACTTTACTCATTAGTCTTCTCCTTTTTACTGAACCCTAACAGATAAATTTTTTCTTGAAGTCATACTATACTTTCCTTTTTCACCATAAAAAAGAAGATAACCTTCTTCATATATTGAAACAACATTAACAGAGGAATCCCAACTATAGATACTCTGTAATTCCTTTTCTTTTACTTTTGAGTTGTTAGCAAAAATAATTACATCAGGATTTACTGCCTTTAAAAAGTCTTCCTGTAAAAATTCTTCTCTTCCTTTACCATTAACTTTTAGTATATCAGCTTTAAGCTTTGAAGAGCTAAGCATTAAATCTATCTTATCAATTTTTTCCATAGTAGGAAGCAATAAAATTGACTTTTTAGGTAGTGTTAATTTTACTATAGCTTTTTTTTCCTTTTCTGGTATTGTAGTATCTGATGAAGGTCTTAAGAATGATAATGTAATTTCTCCTACTTTCCACTCTTCTCCGTTATTAATTTGATAAATAAACACTCCATCATTTTTTGCTACATTTAAAAAATCATTTGTTGGTTTATCTAAATCCGTTATATGAGGAAGATATATTTTTTCGACATCATAATGTTTTAAAAGATCTTCAAATCCAAGTACTTTCTCTTTGCTTGGAGAAGCAATAATTAATTCAGAAATAGTATTTACCTTTTGACTATTTAAATACTCTTTAATATATTTTGAATCCTTTTCTGAAGCTTCTCCTATCAAAACATTTTTTTCTTTTGTTTTAATTAAAGTGCAATTACCTATAGGTATTTCCAAAAAATGAATTTCTGTGTCATAATTTTTTTGAGGAAATATATTCCAAATCCTTGTAAATATTATAATAATAATTATTAGTGCAGATAAAATATATAAAATATACCATTTTTTCATCCAATCACCTCCGTTTTGTATTATAACATAAAAAGTTCCGAATAGAAATTCGGAACTTGTAATAATAAAATATTTTTTCAATAAAATTGTTTAAAGTAATTAAATGCTATAATTTCTACATCTTAGTATTTATATGTAACTTCGACAGTTGCATTAATATCCATTTCACCTGTTTCAACAGGGGTAGAAACAGATTCATCTTTCGCACTCATTTGTTCAATATCAGCATATACAACTGTTCTTCCTCCATAACTGATTTCTACAACTGAAACTGGAACTTTTATTTCTACTCCTATAGCCTCTCCAATTGCTTCAGCCTTTCCTTTTGCATTTTTAACTGCTTGTTTTAAAGCTTCATTGTAATACTTTTCTGTATCAGCAATACTAAATTGTATACCACTGGATACATTAGCACCTTCTTTTATAGCGAGATCTAAAACATTTCCTACCTTTAAAATATCTCTAACAGTAACAGTAATTGTATTGGTTACATTATAACCTACTATTCTATTACCACCTTTGGATTGATAATCATATATAGGATAAATATAATAGTAATTTGTCTGCATATCCTTCTCATCAATACCTATATTTTTTAATGCAGAAATTACTTTATTCATTTTAGTAGCATTTTCTTCTTGAGCTATTTTTGCATCTTTATTTTCTGTATACACTCCTAAATTAATATAGGCTATATCTGGTTTTACCTTAATTGTTCCTTGACCTCTTACAGTAATTTTATTAAAATTACTTGTTGTTGTATCTGCCATTACTTTTTGAGGAATAGTAAGGCTTACAGCTAGCAAAGAGATAGTTAATAAAAAGATTGATAAAGATTTAAAATTATTTTTCATATTTGTTCTCTCCTTTTTTGTATTATGTCAATTATTTTTTTAACTATGGGTTTTTTAATTACTTTTTTAAATACTATTTTAATTATAGGTTTAATAATAATATAACCAACAACTAAAATTAGAATAAATATAACAAAAGGAATTATATTATATGACAACGCTATAACAAAATCTTCAAAAGTTTCTCTAACATCATTTATAGATTTATTAAAACTAGACTTAATTCTTGTCATAAAATTAGGATTTGGTGCTTTTATAGGTTCTATTTCTTTTACTTCTCTTAGATTAATTGTAAAGGTGGAAAATGCAACTAACTGGTCCCAATTTTTTATCTTGCTTTTATAAATCTCTAAATCAGTTCTAACTTGAGTAAGTCTTTCTTCCAGCTTAATTAAATCTTCAACCTTATCTGCCTTCTTCATTATTTCCAATAATCTGTCTTGTTCTACTTCTAGCATCCTAATTTTACCTTCTGTTTCTATATATTGTTCAGTAACGTTTTCAGTGGTCTCATGTTGACTAATAAGATGACCTAGCTTTTCAAGTTTTCTCGAAATATCTCCGTATTTTTCAACAGGAATCCTTATTATAATAGTTCCTTCTTTTAAATAAATATCTCTTTCAGGTTCTGAATAATAAATGTTACTAGAAAAATTTTCAACATAACCTGAACTATTTTCTGTCATTTCTCTGATGTTCTTTACTGTATCATCAAATAATTCCACTTCTAAAGTCATAAAGGAATTATATATTATTTTTCTTTCTCCAATTTCAGAAGAACGTGCATTTTCCGTAGAACGTACATTTATTGATTGTTCTAGACTTGCTGAACTTTCTTCAGGGCTTGCTCCATCGTATGCATCTGACTTTTCATAACTATCTGCAGCAAAATCACCAGGCATATCAAATGAACTATTATAAACTTCTCCCCCGTCATAACTACCAGAAAATTCTTTAGCTAATTCATTTTTTTGAGCTGCATTATCATATGACGACTTACTACCCATATTAGAAAGGGAAGCCATTATAACAAATAATAATAAAAAACTTGCCGCTATGGTGGAATATTTCATAAAATTAAATTTACTGCTTTTCTTTTCAAATTTATTTTCATCTTTTTGTTTATATAGCTTAAGCATTAATTCTTTATGGTAATCATCTGGTAATGCTTTTTCTGGTATATTATGAATTTCATCAATCATAGATTTTATTTCTTCAAATTCTTCTTTACAATCTATACATGCTTTAAGATGACTTTCAAAATTTGTTTTTTCTTCCTCATCTAACATGCCATCAATATATAAAGATATTAATTCCCTAAAATTTTCACAGCTCATTGCTTACCCTCCTTTCTAGTTTTTAGACGGTTTTTATAATCAAAATGTTTCTCATTTATAAGTAAGTTTTTTAATTCCGTTCTTGCTCTGGATATTCTGGATTTTACAGTTCCTAAAGAACAACCCAATATTTCGGATATTTGTTTATACTCGAAACCTTGAAAATCCCTAAGTATAACTACTTCTTTATAGCTTTCTGATAAATGATTTAGAGCCCATTGAATTTGAGAAGCTATCTCTTTATTAATAACAATTTCTTCAGGACTTAAATCTTTATCTTGAAACTCTCTTGCCATAGTTCCTTCGTCAGTTTTTATATCTTCGTCTATAGAAAAACTTTCTTTCCCTTTTCTTTTCCTCAATTCATCAATACAAGTATTTATTGCAATACGGTAAAGCCATGTTGAAAAACTTGAGTCTCCTCTAAATCTATGTATTTTATTAAAAACCTTTATAAATATTTCTTGGGACAAATCCTTTGCATCTTCTTCATTATTAAAAAATCTGTAAGCTATATTATATATTTTACCTTCATGCTCTATGATTAACTCTTCAAAAGCAGCAATGCTTCCTTTTTTTACTCTATTAACTAGTATCTTTTCTTCAGTTGTGTCCATTTTTTCCTCTCCTTTCTATTTATAATATTAGTTAATAAAATCATACTATATTTTTAGACGTTTTACTAATATTAAAAGTTCCATTTCCAATTATTTTAAAATCTTATTTTTCTTGATTTATAAAAATATATATGTTAATATTGTTAAGCATAAAAAACTGCGGATGTGGCGGAATTGGCAGACGCAGCAGACTCAAAATCCAATGCGTGAAGGTTTTTCGTATAAGCTGTAAACCTTGATAAATCTGGGTTTCAGCGAATATGATAAGTGAATATCCCTCCACAGCATCCCTCCAATTTCCTCGGGTGTGTAAGTGGTCGGATAAAACTA
>JAAYRK010000050.1 GCA_012518815.1 Candidatus Epulonipiscium sp.
CATATTCAACATCTGGATCCTTATTAGTTTCATATTGGTCTGTATATATAATCCGGGCAGACCTTATTCCTAGCTTTGGTTTTTTTACAACAATATTTGGTTTTCTAAAAAAGAGAAAAAACAGGGATATTGCTAAGAAAAGAAATATCCCCGTTAAAATATATTCATAATTCATATCTCATCACCTGATAAAGTATATATGCTATTGCTACTAAGATAATAATCCAAAATACTATTGATAAAGATTTTTTAATTTTATATGCAAAATGATATTTTTTATGAAATTGAACTCCCTTATTAAAGTTACTTAAATCCGAATCACCATAGCCATAATATTCATTTCTTATTTTAACCAATTCTCTAAGTTTTTTATTCCCATATAATCTTTGATAATACCACTGATAAGGACAGTATACAAATTTGTTAATTTCTCCTGCAGATATAGTTTTGCTGCTATTATCCATATTATCTTTCATAATTAAAAATCACTTTTCCTTATATTTCTCCCAAGCATTCTATTATAACCAACCCATTCGCCTTGAATATGATCTACTTTAATTGATTCTTCAAAAAGTTTTATTTTAGCATCGGAATTATCGGCACAATGGATAATCATTGCTTCAATGATTTTAGGCCTCTTAGGAGAGCCATATTCAAGTTCTCCATGATGAGCTAAAATACAATGTTTTAGTAATAGTTCCAAGCCTTCAGGAAAATCATTAATTTTTTTAATTTTTTCATTAACCATCTCAATACCTATAAAAATATGTCCTAAAAGCTGACCACTATCTGTATAGTCATTTAAAGGAAACTCGGATAATTCTTTAATCTTTCCAATATCATGGAGTATGGCTCCAGCTATTACCAAATCTTTATTTGCTTCATTATATTTTGAACTTAAAAATTCTGCTATTGAAACAACTGTTAAAGTATGCTCTAATAGTCCTCCCATATAGCTGTGGTGAATGCTTTTTGCTGCAGAATGATGTATAAACTTATCTAAGAATTCTGCATCAGATACAAAAAAGTCTTGAAGTAACTTTTTTAGATAAATATTTTCAACCTTATCAATGTATTCATTTAACTTTTCTATCATTCCTTTAATATCCCTGTCAGTACAAGGAATATAATCCATAGGGTCATATTCCCCTTCTAAACTTAATCTAAGTCTTCTTATGCTTATCTGGTATTCTCCTTGATATACACTTACTACTCCGTCTATTTTTATAAAAGAGTTTTCTTCAAATTCATCAATATCACTATTGATATCCCAGATTTTACCGTCAACAAAACCTGTCTTATCTTGAAGCTTTAAAGATATGTAAGGTTTTCCGTTTCTTGACTTTAAGTTTTGCTTTTGCTTACAAAGGTAGTGTCCAATTATCTGTTCACCATCCCTTATGTCCTTTAAATAGCGCATCTAAATCCTCCATTCAAAATACTAAAAACTGCTATGTCTAGATTATACATAACTTTTGATATTTATGCTAGTTTTCGAGTAAAAAACTAAATGGAAGTTTAAAAAACATAATATTTTAAATAAAAAATTTAACTTAAATCTTTAAAAGAAAATTGCATAAAAATAGGCGGCAAAGCCGCCTAACTTTAATTTTTCTTTTCTTGGAGAGTAACACTAACTGTCTTTTTATAAGCTCCTTCTCTAATTAATTTTACTTCAATCTTATCTCCAACTTTATGTGTTTCAATTATTTTTGTAAGTTGTTTCATGCTTGTAATTTTTTCGCTATCAAATTCTATAATTATATCTCCTGGCATGATTCCACCAGCATGAGCTCCGCTACCTTCCTTAACTTCTCTTACTAAAACACCTATTGGTATTTCATATAATTCTGATACATCTTCGTTTATGTCTTGTCCAATTATTCCAAGATAAGGCCTTGATACAGACCCCTTGTTTACTAATTCTTCAATAATTGGTTTTGCATCATTAATAGGAATTGCAAAACCCATACCTTCTATTCTAGTATCTACTAGTTTTATAGAGTTGATTCCTATAACAGTTCCTTTAGGTCCTACTAAAGCTCCACCACTATTTCCAGGATTTATTGCAGCATCTGTTTGAATCAATGTCATTTCTTTATCAGCAAGCTGGATTTTTCTATTTAAAGCACTAATGACACCAGCTGTTACTGTATTGTCGTAAGCTTCTCCTAAAGGATTTCCTATAGCAACTGCTAATTCACCAACTTCTAATTCATCAGAATCCCCAAAAGGAGCTGCTTTTACTTTTCCTTTAATTTCAGTTGGAAGATCCTCCTGTGATACCTTTATAACAGCTAAATCAGTTTGAGCATCCAACCCTACAACAGTTGCCGGAACGGAGTAATTACCTAAAAATGTAACCGTAAGCATGTTGTTATTTGCTACAACGTGATAATTTGTTACAATCATTACATCTTTATTACTAACATGAAATACTATTCCTGAACCTATACCTTCTTGCATACGTTCTTGATTCCACCAATCGGTTACAATATAATTATTTCTTATAGATACTACAGAAGGTCCTACTTTTTTAGCTATTTCAGGAATAATAGATTCGTATTTAGTTGCAGTTGACACACTCATGTTTTCGCTAACTACTTCCTCAGTTTTTTGATCATCAAAGCTAAAAACAATTTCTTCTGTTTCTTGTCCTTCTTCTTTTGAATTAAAAAACTTTTCACCTACATATTCTATAGTCGGTTTTATTAATAATTTGTTAATTGGTTCTGCTAAACCAATTCCTATACCAACACAAAGTCCCCCAAACATAACTAAAACAGTAATAAATGCTGCTTTAAATTTGTTAAAGCCTGCTTTTTTAGGTGCCTTAATTGTTTGAGAATAATAAGGTGTAGTCTCAACATCTTTATTTATAGTATCTTGCTCTATTTCTTCAATAACTTTTCTATTTAACTCTTCATCTTTCATTTCTTCATTATTTAATTCTTGATTTATATTTTCTTCTTTAATTATTTCTTCATAAATTTTTTCTTCATCCATATTATTTCCTCCCTTTTAGTATTCTTTCTTAGCCATATTATAGCCTTAAGGTTTGAATAAAATATGAACTATTTGTAAAAAATAATTGATTTTATGTGAACATATTAGTTTTTATGCTAATAAATTGAAATACTAAAAGTAAAAATAACCCCATTTTCTGTATTTTCAACCTTTATTGTTTCTCCATGATGTTTAATAATTTGCCTAACAATTGAAAGTCCTAAACCCATTCCTGTTTTATCTTTTCCCCTAGACTTATCAATTTTATGAAATCTATCCCATATATATTGAATATCTTCTTCTGGTATCTTTTCACCATCATTTTTTATTGAAACAAATAACTTTTTGCCTGATAAAGTTGTTTCAACTATAATATTTCCTTCATCTTTGACAAATTTAACTGCATTATCAATTAAATTATAAAATACTCTTTGTATTTGTTCTTTATCTGCAAAAACCATTGTATTTTCTTGTGCTAATATTAATTGTAGTTTAACATTTTTTTCTAATATTCTTTGTTCAAATTGATTTAAAACCCTTCTAATAAGACTATTTATTTCAAATTTATCTTTATTTAGTTCTATTTGTCCACTTTCCATTTTTGTCAAATCCATAATATCATTAGTCATTTTAGTTAATCTTCTTGTTTCATCTAAAACTATTTCTAAATAAGTTGATTGCTTTTCCATAGGAATTGTCCCATCCAAAATTGCTTGAACAAAACCTTGAATGGATGTTAAAGGAGATCTAAGATCATGAGATATATTTGCAATAAATGCTCTTCTAAGTTCTTCTAGATTATTTAGTGCTTCAGCCATATAGTTAAAGCTATCAGCTAATTCTGCTACTTCATCTTCTCCTTGAATTGAAAGTCTTTTATCAAAATCTCCTCCTGCTATTACTTTAGCTGCTTCATTCATTTCTTTAAGGGGACTAGTAATACGTCTTGATAAAAAATAAATAAAAACAAAGGAAATTAATATAGATAATCCTAAACATAATATTGTAATTCTAAATAATTCTCCAACTGTCCTTTGTATTTCAGGTATAGGAGTATGCATAAAAAGTGCCCCGTATACGTTTTTACCTATCATAATAGGATAGCCTACTGTAAGTACAGGTTCCTTAAAGTAGCCTCCAAACTTACCTCTTATAGTTAAAATCTTACCTTCAAATACTTCATTAATTTGTTCTATTGTCAATTGTTGACCTAACCATACTTCATTTTCTTTTCTTGATACTTCATATATTCTTCCATTAGTATCAACAATCCAAATCATAGCATCTAAATATTTGTCTAATACTTGCATCTCAAAACTTAATTGTTCCAAATCAATTATTCCCGTAAAATATACCTTAGCATATTGCTTAGATATTTTTTCTCCTTGTTCTAGCATAATTTTTTGCTTTTGGTGAATAAAATAGCTTTCAAAAACTTGTGATAATAATACTCCAAGCATAATAAAACTTATTAAAATAATTGCAGTAAATGAAACAAATAATCTGCCAAATAAAGATTTATACATTAGTTCACATCCTATCATTCCATAAAAATAATGGATTTATTAAATATTATATATTTTTATTTTATACCCTTTTATATCTAGAATCAATAAATATGGACGATAGGATAAAACTACTGTAATACATATATATAATAGCCATCTTCATCTATAATTTTTTTAAAATTCTCTTCAAGATACTTTCTATATTCACCCTTATCATTATGAATCCAGCCTTTCATAGGAACAAAATATTTTGCTCCGTTTTCAATATAATAATTAATTTCTTTAACAGGATCTTTTGGTATATAGTCATAATAATCAATATTAGCCCTCCAACCTCTTCTTTGGCTAGCATTAATCAGTGCTGGGTCAGGGGTTCCTACGACTATTAAATCTTCTACATTAGTATACTTTTTAACCATATTTGCTTGTTTTAATAAATTAGTTTTTTCTTTATATAAAGGAACTAGCCTGCTGTAAGAACTAATTCCTATAAAAAATACTATGGCAGTTATAAAAACTCCTCCGTATTTATGTTTCCATATTAAATACAGGGGTTTAGAAGCTATTAAGGCGATTATCGGACTAATAAATATAAGATAATAATTTAAACGAATTACAGCTACTATCAAAACAAGTTCTAAAATCATTGTCAAAAGCCATAATAAAAGAGGTAGTTCTTTTTTCATTTTTATCATAAAAATCCCTATTATAAATAATAAAAGAATTCCCAAGCTAAATTCTTGGGGAAGTTTAAGCTTAAAAAAATTTAATGCTTCCTTTGTAAAAATATCTGTAAACAAACGCTTATAAATATGTTTTTGGGCAATATTATTTACAAATCTAAACTCTGCAATATAAGCCACCCATTTAAAATACAAATAAGGACTTCCTAAAGCAATAATTGCAAATAAATATAATTCTTTTATTTTAAATATAGCCTTTTTATATTTTTTTATGGCCATAATTAACATAGGAATTCCAATAAATATGGTTGGTATCTTTTGAGATATAGATAGGGCCGTAAAAACTGCAGAAAGAAATATTAGCTTTTTTTCTTCTTCCTTAATCCATTTCAAAAAATAATAATATGCAGCTAAATAAAAAAATAACGCAGCCGATTCCGGCATAATAGCACGAGAAAAATATATATTTATCGGTAGTATTCCATAAATTACTAAAACAATATAGGCTTGTTCTTTTGAATAAAACATTCTTCCTATAAGATATAAAAATATACATGAACCCATAAAAAAACATAACGGTACTGCTCTGGCAAAAATATAATTATAACCAAAAAATTTATATAATATTGCAATAATAAAAGTAGTAATTTGAAATTCTAACTGAACGTAATTAGGCAAAGGACCATCGTAATTAAATTGAGGATAAAAAATATTAAACTTATCTTCTAAAAAATTTCGTGCAATTGATTCTGTATCAGATTGTCTCCAGTTTTCTCCTTGCTCATAAGGAGAATTACTAATATAGGGAATTCTAAGGACTAGTATTAAAGACAGTATAAAAATTAATAAAAGTCTATCTTTAACTTTATCCATAAACAACTCCAACCCCTAATACAATCAAGAGAGTACCTAAAAGTTTTTTTAAAGTAAGCTCTTCATTAAAGATAAGGATAGACATAAACATAATAATAATATAGTTTAAGCTCACTAAAGGGTAAGATAAACTTAATTCATTCTTTGTTAATACTTTAACCCATAATAAAAAACTAATTCCAAAGAAAATAAGTCCAAAAATTATTTCAGGTATCTTAATAAGATTAATTACTTCTTTATGTACTGAAAATAATGATAAGGATAAGTCACCAATTTTTACTGCTCCTTTTTTTAAAACCACTTGACCTATGGCACCTAATAAAACGGATAATAAAGCTATATATAAATCCTTCATATCAATCCTCATTCCTTCTAGATAAATCCATACTTAAAATCAATGGGGCTTTTTCACCCTTCGTAGCAAATCAAAGTAACCTAATATAGTCTCATAAACATTCATTTTACTTGCACTATTTTTTAAATCGTAATGTAATTTAAGAGGATATTCTGCAGCTTTAATTCCAATCTTGCTAAACCTTGCTAAGATTTCCGCCATACAATCAAAACCGTTAGTAGTTATTAGATTATTGTTGTATAACTCCATAGAATGTCTA
>JAAYRK010000051.1 GCA_012518815.1 Candidatus Epulonipiscium sp.
CTGCTGTTCTATTTGATTTGTTTAAACACTCCATAATTTCATTGATAGTAAAAATGATATAAACTCTTTCTTCTTCGTCTATCCAACCATTTTTATTCGATAATGTATTTCTATCTAATAAACACGAGTAAAGTACTTTAGCATCTGATGAAAGATTTTTGAATCTATCATCTGTTACTAACACTTTTGGCAACATGTAAAAACTATAGCGTTCGCCATCTCGTCTATAAAAATAGTCAAAGTCCAATTTAAGCCCTCCTTTCTTGCAATAAAAAAGACGACAGATTTTTAATTTCCATCGTCTTAGATAATTGTATTTAGTTGTAATTTACCGTTTTATATCGCTTTACCGTTTTATATCGCTTTTATTGCTCCATTTAATCTTCCTAAAAGTAATACCAACTTTTCACCAATTTTAGGTAATCCAATCGGACTACATAAAAGTGCTAGTACCAATGCTATTATCCCCAGCGAAATTTCATTTGTCACAAATGAAGCTATTGCACCAAGAACTAGCAAGGTTGATATAATATTGAACACCCATGTCCCTATACCAAGCATAAAAGCCAAGAGATAAATTAATACTGAAAGTACTAAACTTAATGGGAATAGAATGAGCTTTAGCACTGTTTTCACTTTACCGCCTCCCATAATTACTAATATCAACCAACATTATATAGCCTAGCAATTTCTTTAATTTGCTTTAACGGTTTTCCTTCTAAATTAGTCCAATACTCCCAACCATTTCTTGATCCATGAAGAATTAATTCTGCCGAGCTACTTAATGCACTGTTGGACTTCGTTTTAGCATTTACCATATAAGATTTTTTAAAAACCTTCTTTTCCCCATTGTCAAATATTATTCCCTCTTCAATTAACTCCTGACGCAACTCTTCAGTTTCTGGATATCTTTCTGCATTGGCAAAATCGTATAGCTCAGAACCTTCCAAAATTTCAACATCCCCGTTATCAATATAAAAATTAGCAGAAGCTTTAATTCCATTACTATTTATAAAAATTTCCTCAACTCTCAGTATATGCTCGTCAGCTTGTGGATAAGGAAAAATGCGATTAATTTCTTCTATTAAATTATTAGTTCTACTGTCAATAGCTTCTATATCCCATCTATCTTTTTCTAAAATACTTTGATTAATAGTTAAATGAGAAGTTGAAGAGAGTATTTCGTTTTTATACTCCCAAATTTTATTTTGCATTTTACTATTGTCAATTTTAGCAGCTAATGTTAAATTCCCCAGCCTGTTAACATTCCTTTGATAATCTTCTTCATTAATATTTAAGTATTCAAACCATTCTTTTGTAGCAGTCTGTGGCATAATATGCTCTATGCTTAATTCATCCAAAAAAACAGGTGCTGGATTATTTTCATGTTCTAACTTATCAAAAAATATTCTCAAAGTAGACTTTATCTTATACATGTTTGAATTCACAACTAAATCATATAACTGTCTTTCATCTGGAACATACATGCCATTGTTTATATTCTTAAATACTAAATTCTTTTTAAGTATCTCTACAATATTTTCATAGTTCCCTTTACAATCTTCCTCCACATCTTTTAGTAAAGGTGCAAACATCCTAGTAATACCACTCGTATCTATATCGCATAATGCTCTTCTAATAAGATAATTATTCACTACATAAATTAGTTCAGATAGCTGACTAGAAGATATTTTCCCACTATAATAAAAATCGTAAAAACCCATTAATAATGGAGCAGGCATGTCAGATAATATTCTTCTAAACTCTAAAATTGCACTACCTAGTTCCCTATCGATACCATCAATTTTTTTCTGATATATTTCAAAATAGTATTTTGCATATTTTATTACTTCCTTAAAGATTCCCTCTCGTCCTAGTTTATCCACTTGATTCTTATACCAATTAACAAATTCTTTATATACAGCGTTTTTATTAGGTAATGATTTGTTTTTTACAGCAAGGAAAAATCTAAAGAAGCTTTCTAGTTTTTTTGAATCGTCAGACAAATATTCTTCTAATTGCATCCAATAATCTTTATAGTATTGCTCTTGTTTATCACTATCTAAATCCATTAATAAGAAATTACGAATTAAATCAGAAGCCGTAAGCTTAACTCCTGTTGCATTGATACTTTCAAAAATCTTTTGAGCATTATCTTCAGAAGATAATGGAATACAAACCACATACAATTCGTTTAATGCTAAAAGAATTTGGTTATAATCATAAGATTCGTTTAATTCTCTGATATAATCCAAAATATAAATATAGTTTTTATATATTTTAGATTCTTTATTCTCGATTTGATCAATCTTATCTCTAACAATATCTTGATAAACATCATCGTCGGAGACTAATGGTTTTAGTTTATATTTAACTTTGTCATTTGAAGCAAACGGATTAGTTAAAAATTGACCTTCTAGACTATTGATAGCATCAGTCGCTCCTTGTTCTTTCATAAGAGTTTTTATTGCATAAAGTATTAAAAAGGTAGTAGTCAATCTTTGTTGACCATCAATAACAGAAAACTCTCTTGTTGCATAGTCTATCGGTGTATCTAGGTATATCATAATTCCCAAAAAGTGATTTGAATACTCACCAATTAAAACACTTTTCAAATCATCTAAATATTGTTTAACTTCTTTCCCCGCTGTCCAAGTATAATTTCTTTGATAAACAGGAATAACAAACTGGCAACCACTACTATTTTTTAAAAAATCTAGTAGCCCTGTTCGTACGGGTGGTTGAAATTTCGAACTCATTCTCTCCTCCTTTTCAATTGGTATGCTGTTTAGAACAATTATGTGCTTTAATTACTCTAAACAGCACACCAATTATTAATTTTATTATTTAGTAGATGGCTTGAATGCCTTATTCTATCGTTACTATTTGCCGTTGTCATAATTATGACACGATACCCACAGCAAGGATCAAATACAATATCATTTGATTTAATATCTAGCAGGTCACAGAAAAGATTTGTAATATGTTTTGGAGTAAGTATTATTCCTAAAGATTGCCCATCTCCTCCAGAATAGGACATAA
>JAAYRK010000052.1 GCA_012518815.1 Candidatus Epulonipiscium sp.
AGCATTTACTAATTAATATTTAATTAAATTCTTATCAGGCACATATGTGCCTGATAAGAATTTATTACTAAAAAGAAGGAGCAGTCGAAGGTGTATATCTATTACATACTGATATTTGTTGTAGGCTTAATGGTAGGTAGTTTTCTTAATGTATGTATTTATAGAATTCCTTTAAAACAATCTATAGTTTTTCCGGCCTCTCATTGTTTTAATTGTAATCATGAATTAAATGGCCTTGATTTGATTCCAGTATTTAGTTTTATTTTCTTAAAGGGCAAGTGTAGATATTGTGGAGATAAAATTAGTATTCAGTATCCTTTAGTAGAATTAGCAAATGCCTTGCTTTTTTTATTTGCTTTTATCTATTTTGGTTTTAATTTACTTACGGTTTTTTATGCAGTGTTTTCTTCTTTACTCTTAGTTATATCGGTTATTGATTATAAAAAAGGAATTATACCAAATTATCTTATTATCTTTGGACTTATATTAGGTGTTATTTATATCACCTTTACAGTTATTATAACTCATTCTTATGATATTGCTAAAAATGGACTTTTGGGAGCTTTTTTGGGAGCAATTATTATTATTATTATTATAGTTATTTCTCGAGGTGGCATGGGGGCTGGTGATTATAAATTAATGGGAGTCATCGGATTATTTTTAGGATACAAAAAAATAATTCTAGTACTTTTTCTTGCTGTAGTGTTAGCAGGGATTTTTGCAACAATTCTTTTGATTAGTAAATCAAAAGAAAGAAAATCAGCTATTCCTTTTGGGCCTTTTTTAGCAATAGCTGCACTTAGTGTATTATATTATGGTGACTTAATCATTAATTGGTATTTATTATATATATTTTAATGCGGGGAATGGTGGTAATGAAAAAATATTTAAGTAATTCAGGTTTTACAATAATTGAATTGGTAATAGTGTTAGCTGTAATTTCTATTATGGCTGCTGTAGTTGTCCCATCATTTGGAGTGACCCAAAGAAATCGCATTAAGAGTGTTTCAACTCAAATTGCTATGGATATTAATCGGGTTCGTACTCGTGCCCGTACACATCATAATCCTATAGATTCAGGTGATTATGAATATAAAATAGTTTTTAAAGATCCTGAAACTGTAGGCACAAAACAATATTATAAAAGCTATGAAGTATGTGGAAGGGAATTTAATCAAGGAAATCAGCCAGAAATCCCTAGCGGAGTATTGATTAGACCAGTAATGGGAAATGTTTCTGAGACCTTGATTAGTGAATTGCAGTTTGATGAAAAAGGGAGAGTAAGAATCAAGGATTCTTCAGGTTCTTATCACGAATGGAATGGAATTAGTTCACTAATTAAGATTAGTGTTGAAATAGAAGATTTCGACATAAAAAAAGAAGTCCAAGTCAATCAGTTAACAGCTCAAACCTTAATTACAGAGTAGTTAGTAGGTGATAATATGAAGAAAATTATAAGAATATTAAATATGGAGAGAGGTTTTACTTTAATAGAAGTAATTATTTCACTTGCTATTTTTTCTATTCTTTCCCTTAGTTTAATGGGTATAATGATTAATTTTAGTGCTCAAACAGGAAAAACCCAAAGGCAAATTACAACTCTTGAAAATGCACGTATAGTGTTAGAGTTTATGATTGACGAAACAAGAAGGGCTGAAGGGATTCAAATAGATAATTTATCTGGGAGACAGATATTGGCTTTAGAAATGAATGGGCTACCAGGTATTGATATTAGTGCCCCTAATCCTGATGTAGTTTTTGAATTTGATTCTAGCGAAAAAAAGGTATATTATAATGGGGTAGTATTATCTGATAATATTGAATCAATTAATTTTGTACCTTCTAGTATTGTAGATGCCGATGGAAAGATACATCCAGATCTTGATATAAATAAAGATGACTTAATAGATGAAAGTTTAAAAATAGAGATTAAGGCATTGATTCCACAAGATGATCATATAAAATCCGATGTTGATTATACTATTACAGGTGAAATATCAATAAGATACAAAAAAATTTTGACTAATTAAATTTTAGATGAGGGGTGTGGAATATGGGACAATTATTAGGCATTGAAGTTGGGAACAGCAATATTAAGCTAGTACAGGGCATTAAAAAGGGGAGGATAGTCCATGTTCAAAATCATGGGATTACAGCTACCCCTAAAAATGCTGTTCGGGACGGTTTTATTGTAGATATGGAAGCAGTATATAATGCTGCTTCAGAGTTAATAAAGAAGAAGCGTTTTAATGAACAAAATGCTGCCCTTTCAATTCAGGGGACATCGATTATTACTAGGGATGTAATAGTACCATATATGGAAGAAAATGAATTAAGAAATGTCCTGGAATATCAAAAAGAAGAATATTTTCCAATAGATGTGTCAGATTATCAAACTGATTTTAAAATATTGGAAAAGTTAGATACTGATGAAGGGAAGAAGTTAAGTGTTTTATTAGTAGCTGCTCCTAATAATATGATTACTGGAGCAATGGACTTATTAAGAAGATTAAATTTAAAAGTAAAATTTATTGATATAGCTTCTAATGCTGTTGCTAATCTTTATGCTAATAAGTCCATGTCATTCCAAGGAGAAGAGCCTTATTCCATCATGGTTTTAGATATAGGAGGACAGACAACTACAGCTACAATTATATCAGACGGGAAAATATTATTTAGCCGTACTATTTTATATGGTTTTGATGAGTTAAATGATATAATTTCAAAGGAATTTAGTGAAGAAAGTTATGAGCAAGTTGAAATTTTTAAAAAGAGATATGCTGCTATTTATGATGCTGATAAATCTCCAGAAGAAGATTTATATGGCAGTCATATCAGTCATGTTATAAAACCAGCTATTGATACAAACTTGATTCAAGAAATTAGCAGGGTGCTTGACTTTTATTATTCTAGAAATAATGCCAGAAAAGTTAAGACCATTTATTTAGTAGGCGGCGGAGCTTGTCTAAAAAATTTTGATAGATATATTGGCAAATCTTTTGGCATTAACACTGTTAGAGGAGACATTTTAGATAATATTAAAGCTAAAGATGCACTCAACTTTAAAGAAGATTTTCTTTATTTGACAAATGTACTTGGATTAATTACGAGAATAAGTTAGGGGGGAATAAACTTGAAAGATATAAACTTAATGCCTAGGGAGTATATTATTTTAGAAAAGCGAAGGAAATTAGGCATATTTATCTTTATATTGATTATTATTGTCTTAGCCTTTATGGCTGTTTTGGTAATGGCACCAATTAGAATAATAAATCAAAAAAAGCAAACCTTAGCACAACTAAATGCTGAGCTTAAAAATCCTAAATATGAAATTATTGATGAATTAAAGGTAGAATTGAGTCAAAAACAAGATGAAAAAACTTTATTGAATAATCTTATTTCTCAGGTGGATTATAATACAATTGCAAGTAGAACAACTTTAGATATTTTGACAGGTCATTTACCACCAGACATGTATATATCGTCAATAACTGTTAATAATGAATATATTAAAAGTTCAAATGTCAAGAATGAATATCCTTATATTAGGATTAAGGGAGCAGCTAATAGTTTTAGGGCAATATCTGACTATTCTGGACAGCTTTTAAATGTGCCTTTTATTAGAGATGTTGTCATAAATACAACAGCTGAAAGTACTGCTAAGGATGGAATTTCAGCAGATCATATAAAATATGATATTATACTCTATGTTGACAAAACGAAGGGATCGGTGAATCACAATGAAGAGTAAATCGATTAATTGGGGTATTGTAATTCTTGCTTTGCTATTATTTGGTGCAGTTGTTACTCTTTATATAATTTATATTTTATCCCCCCAGCTTCAGCAAATAAAACAATTAGATTTAGACATAGAAGATGTAAAGCTTCAAATTCAGAAAAAAGAAGAAGAATTACAGCAATTGGATTTAATAAGGGACGAAATTGCTCAATGTGAAAATGAAATTGCAGCAGCTAATATGAAAATACTTCCCTACAATGAAGTTGCTAAAAAGATAAGTTTTTTTGAAAGTTCATCAAAACTTAATAACTTAATTATCCATAAATATAACCTAAGAAATGGAAAAAGACAGTCGGTTTCTATATCAGGAGAATATATTGAAGACGTTGATAAGATTAAAGATGATGAACCTAAAGGAGATTTATTGTATAGAGAATTACTTGTTGATTTAGAAGTTATTGGATACTATGATTCCATTAATACTTATCTTGAACAATTAAAAGCTAATATTAAACCCTTTACAGTTTACAGTGTAACTCTTAATGCGGATATTGAGGAAGATAAAGCAGATTATGTTCGAGCATATTATAATTTAGGAAGAGATAGTAGTGTGGATGGATTTGTTTTAGCAACTATTAATCTTCGTACATTTTCTTTATATGATGAAGAACAAGCAGATGATGAAATAATTAATCATAATTATATGGAATACGAATTTGATTATGATAATCCTATGAGAAAAATTAAAAGTATTGAAGATGTGCTTAGACAATTAAAAGGAGATACTCCTACTAGCAGTAGTCGTTCAAATAATGACTTTTTCGAGCACTTTAAGGACTTACTAAAACCACCAGCTAGACCAACTACTAATCCAACTATAAGTGATAAAGGTGTTAAAAATTTTAAAATTGCAATTAAGGATGCTTATGAATCTGGAGCTAATTTTTATATAGTTGGTCCTGGAGATGATGGAGAATATACAACAGTGCAAGCAACAACTGTACAGCCAGCTTTCTTTGATTTAGAATTAAGCCCTAATGGTTATGTATATAGTTTAAGCTCAACAGATCAACCGACAAAGTCTTTTGCAAAACAAATGCCTTTAGACGAATGTAAAGTAGTAATTGATTCTTCAGTAATTGAAATAAGAGAAAATCAATTACTTAGCACTGTAATTAATATTAAAAATGATACTGGTAAGCTTTTACGTGTGGAAGTAAGAGGAAGTTATAAAGACAGAATATTCATTTATTCTACTAAGAGCGATACTCAAATTAATCCAGGAGAGACTGTAGACAATATAATGGTTAGTTATATTTAATATGTGTTAAGGAGAATCTATATGGATAGGTTTAAGAATATTTTTATTAATAATGATGAGTCAGGTTTTTCTATGGTCGAGATTATTATTGCTATGGCTATTTTCTCAATTTTTATAATTCCAATTTTTTCAATGGTTTTAGCTTCAGGGAAAAATACTGCTAACAGCAAACGATATTATGACGCAACCGTTATGTCACAAAATCTTTCGGAGGAAATAAAATATAAACTATCTGAGATATTTGCAAAACATGACCCATTTCATAATACTGCTGGTATTGACCCAATTGGTAACAAAGGAACTGCTGTTGAAATTGATGATTTTTTAGATATGGATCCTGATGTTTTTGAGGAAACATTTAAAACTAATGATTATTATTATGAAGTATATATTAGAGAAACTGATGATACTACAGAATCTTATACTATGGGTAACCCAAGTGATTTGTATATTTTAAAAAAGGGACCTATGACTGTTCCAGTAGTAGCTGGTGGTTCTTTTCCTGCAACTCCTTTAGATTCAGTGGATCTTACCCTTTCATCCAATGATTTTACTCCATATTTTAATATTGAGTATGAAAGTGAAAATCCTGATATAGTTAAAGAAAATTTAACTTTTGGTTATGTTGATGGCAATTGGACAACAGATTCACCGGAAAATGGAACTGATTTAACGATTTCATATGACTCATCTAAAAGAAGATACAATATATCAGTAGGAGAAAATACAACATTAACTACTGATGATATTATTAAATTAAACATTGACTTAACTAGAGCAAATGAAGAGTTATCTTTAAATGAACTTGTTATAAAAGTTAAAAATAAATCTAAAGCAAAGGTAGTTTTATCTGTTTTCCGTTCGACAAATGAATATGATAAAAATTTAAAGATCATACCAGTTCAAGAAAATAAAGAAGGTAATATTTTCTTAGATATGAAAACTAAAATTATTCCTAGACCAAATTATATTATCAAAATTATTGTAAGAGATGCTCGTGAAACTCAAAATGGAAAAATCTTAAAGGAAATGACAGATATATACTCTCATGATTATAGAATTCTTACATTTTAATAATAAAGGAGGGATAACAAGATGACTGCTTTTTTAAAAAGGCTCCTTAAATCTGAAGAAGGTAATGCACTTATAATGGTTGTTTTCTTAACCCTTGTTATGCTTTTAATTGCAGGAGCTGTTATGGCAATTTCTTTTTCAAATGTTGAAGTAAGTGATGCCTATAAGAAAACTTCTAACCTTTACTATGTAGCAGAATCAGCCGCAGAAAAGTTACTTGACAATGCTAATAAAATTCTTATTGCTGAAATGCCAAAATTAATGAAGGAAGCATCAGATGAGGCTAAAGCAACAGCATTTACTGAAAATTATAAATACTTAGTTTTTGAAGATTCACCTGATGACCCTGCTGATAGTGTTTATAAGCATAATTTTTATTTAGTTAATGAGGAAAATGAAAAGAATAAATTATACGAAGATAAGTTATCCTCTAAAGCTTTTGAACTCATAGATAATAAATTTTCTTCTGAGCCAGAATCATTAAAAATTGAGTATGAAGTAAAAGATGGTAGGAACAAAATATATGTTGAAGGCTACTTTGAAAAAATTCCTGATCCTGCACATCCTACAGGATATAAAGATGATGCATTATTATTAAAAGTTAAAGCCACATTAAAAAATGGGGCTGATATTCTATCTGAATTTGAGTTAGAAGGAGATGTCGTTTTAGCTGAACTTAAAGAACATGAAGAAATTTTATTAGAAGAGTATCGTTGGAAAGGTGATTATACAAATCCTGATGCTCCTGAATACAATCTTCCAAATGTTTTTAGAACCCCTGTTTTAACTTTTGGAGATTTTGTTGTTACTGATGGTGCTGAAGTTACAGTTGATGGCGACCTAAGGGCAAGAGGCTATGTGCCACCTCCATTAATAGATGGTGCTTTCCCTGAATTAGAA
The DNA here is from genome assembly GCA_012518815.1 of Candidatus Epulonipiscium sp. Lineage (GTDB taxonomy): Bacteria > Bacillota > Clostridia > Lachnospirales > Defluviitaleaceae > JAAYML01. The sequence goes on from JAAYRK010000052.1 coordinate 7,035, forward strand.
CAATATGGTGGAGTATATGTTTCTAATGGTAGCAAATTAACAGTAGATGGTGATGTTATAACTTTGGCAAATGTTCATACTATTGCAGATACTGGTAGTAGTGTAGAAACTAATATAAATATTTCAGGGGATGTTATTGCTCATTCAGTAGTTATAGAGGATGATTATCCAGGACTTAATCCTGGCAGAGGCATAAATGACAAGATTTCGGGTCATACAATTAATATTGGAGGAGACGTTTACGTAGATAATGATGTTGCAATAGATAGGTATGCAGAGTCTTGTAATATTAATATTGCTGGTAATTTATTTGGTATAAGTAATAGACCTGGTTCTAATAATGACCCTAATAATGCCAGTGGAGTTTACTGCATAGGAAAAGATTCATTAATTACTATTGGTGGAAATGCTTTTGTGCATGGGCAAGCTTGGATAAGTTTTAATAATGGTAGAACATTTAGTAGATTGTATGAAAGTATTGGAGAGCCCTATGAAGAAGTAGATTATTTAGATAAGTACAGAATTGGTGATCCAGCAGGTGACCCCATCTATTTAAGGGAAAGAAAAGATTATATAAAGAATAATAAAGTAATATTATTAAGCCATAATAATAGTAGTAATTATTTCTATGCACCTGAAAGAATAAATGCTAGTGGACATTTTTATAAGGTAACTGATATAGATTATATTGGTTTGGGTGAAGAATTAATTAATAGTCATGGCAATTTTGATGAGCAACATGAGCTTGAAAATTTATTAAATAAGGGTGGAGTTTCTAGTAGTCAGTTACTACAAATTAATTCAAATTGGGCTAGTGATGCTAAGGCTATTCCCGGTACTAATAATGGAGTAAAGGCTTTAGATGTAATTGCTAGCAGTAGTGAAGATTATAAAGATTATTTAAAAGGTGAAGGTCCAATCAGCCCATTTAAAAGAAATTATTTTGCTGATGGAGGAACTTCTTTTGATTCAATGGGTGCTTATCGTGGTATAGAAGGATATATGTTTATAAAAAGAGATATTTTCTTAAAAGATTTAAATACTAATTCTCCTACAATAGATGGTATGGTAAATTATATGGATTTTAATAAAGATATTGTGTATGCAGAAAGTGAAAGTGGAGGTACAACTACTGCATATACTGATATTGAAAGTGTAACTTGGTCTGAAGATAATCCTGTATACTTTACAGATACTGGTAGTGGAGCTATAGAAGTTATTGATATTAGTACTTTTAATGACGGTATAGATGTGGATGATCCTATTCCAACTTTGATTGTTGATAAAGGAAATGGTACAATTATTCTTACAGCAAATGGTAGTTTAGATAAGCTTAAAGCTTTAATTATTTCTAATGGTAGGGTTATTTTTGATGGAGTAAGTGAGTTTGAAGGACAAATTATTACAAGAGGCTTAGTTAATCATGGTGATACTGGTTATGCCAATGAAGTTGTTGATACTACAGCCTTAGTAAGAGGAGAAAAAGCAGGAATTCTTGTTAGGAGTAATTTACTAATAAGTCATGATGAAAACATTATTTTTAAAGTAAAATGTAAAGATTATAATCTTAAAAGAGTTGTAATGGACTATATTGGTTTAACTAGTTATTCTAAAGATCATACTGATGATGATAAGGTTAATAAAATTATAACAATACCAACTATTGGTATAGAAAAAGATCAAAAAATTGAGCTAAGTCCCGAATCAGTTATTTATACTAGTAATACAGAAGCATTTAAAGGGGTTCGCTTTGAGCTAAAAACATTAAGAATCAATTAACGAATGGAGTGGTGACATTGAAGTGTAAGCATTGGAAAATATGGCTTAGTATGGCGATGACTTTAATAATGTTGTCTGGGTGTAGCTTTCTAAATTCTACGCCCCAAGAAGTAACAGATATGATTGCTGAATCTGAAGAAATAACAGAGAAAGAAGAAGAAACAAAAGAAAATGAAAAAAAGGATCAGGATAAACTTGAAGTGGAATTTGTGAAATTTTTTAATCAATTTTACAGTATTCCTACTAGTGAAATAATTAATTTAAATGCTTATCCTACCATTCCTAATGATAATTATTCAGAGGTATTTAAAAGATTTTCAGAAAGTAGTCTTTCACTAATGGAGAAATATATGACCCCTGAATTAGAAAAAAACTTAAAAAAGAATTATTTTCAAACAGATATTCATTTTCCACGCTTTTTATTAATTAATAAAAATGTTATTATTAATTATAATAAGGTAGAGGGATTAGAATATAACTTAATTAATCAAGAAGACATAAAAGATGGAAAAGACAAGATTTATACCTATTTGATTAATGTAAAGGTAAAAGCTAATACTATTCCATTACAAAGGTTTAATGAATTGTTTACTTATAACGTCAATTCAAATTATTATAGTCTTGCTAATGCCAGTACAATTATTGAAGAAAGTGAAAAAGATGAAATTATGCTTGAATGTAATTACGTTGCAAAAATACAAGAGAAGAATAATAAGATTAGCTTTTATTCTTTAAAAGAACATGGAGAAAAAGCAATTCCTGAAGATGAAAGAAGAAGTTTATTAAACAGTAGTTTTGTTAAAAGAGTTAATTATATAGAAAAACCTCTAACAGCTGATTCCTTGTTAATAAGAGAATTTATCCATAAATTTTTTAATATGGATAAAGATGATTATTTATATTATGAGTATGCCTTTGATACAAATTACGAAATATTTTCACAAAGCTTAGCTGATTTAGCTATTAGAGATTATTTTGCACCAAAAGAAGAACATTTTAGAAGTCAATATCCAAAAATGATTGTTCCTACAAAGGATGACATTATAGCTCTAAGCGTTAACAAAGAAGATGTAAAGATAGAGGTTCATTCTATAGCTTCTAGAGGCGGAAGAGTATATGTTGTTGATATACCCGCTGTAGCAGAGTTATCAGATTATTCCAAAGAGGATTTGGAATATAGGTATTATATGCTAGTTGAAGATATTGAGGAAGAAGGACCTAAAATTACTAAAATACAGTATATTTTCATTAGTCGACATTTTCCAGAAACAAAAAATATAGTAACAGATCCTTTTGAAGAAGATTCTAATAATGTAACTACAGAAGAAACAAATGAATCAGGAGGATTAGAAGAAGCAGAGGAAGCTCTTGAAGATTTTTAGAGATAAAAGTTAACTAACCAAAATACATTATGAGGTGCAGCATGTTGAGGCAATTGTTTCCTGAAGATTATATTGATTCTATTTTTGATTTGAATATTGAACAATTATTAAATAATAATGTTAAAGGATTAATTTTTGATATTGATAATACGTTAGTACCTTTTGACGTAGCACACCCTAATCAAAAATTAATCTCTTTTTTTGAAAAATTAAAGGAAAAAGGGTTTAAAATTTGTTTAGTTTCCAATAATACGAAGGAAAGGGTTATAAAGTTTAATGAGAAATTAAAAGTAAATACTATTCATAAGGCATCAAAGCCTAGAAGAAAAAGTTTTATTAAGGCTATGGACTTAATGGGTACTAATAAAGATAATACCTTGGTTATAGGGGATCAGATATTTACTGATGTATGGGGAGGTAATCGCTTAGGTATTAAGACCATCCTAGTTGTTCCTGTTAGTGATAGGGACGAATGGATTACATGGATTAAAAGAGGTATAGAAAGACTGGTAATCCGCCTATATCAACGTCAAAGGAGTAAGAAAAGATGACTTTAGTAGATATGGTAAATGGAACTACAAATGTATATGGTTTAATAGGCAGCCCAGTTGTTCATACTTTATCTCCATTAATTCATAATAGTCTTAATAAAATTCTTAATAACAATAATGTCTATGTGGCCTTTGATGTCAATGCCCGAGAATTAGAGGATGCCCTTAAAGGAGCATATGCTCTTAATATTCAAGGAATCAATGTTACTTATCCCTATAAGGAAGCTGTGATGCCTTATCTTGTAGCTATTGATGATTATGGAAAACAAATAGGGGCTGTTAATACTCTTAAAAAAACTAATGAGGGTTATATAGGCTATAATACTGATGCCTGGGGGCTTTTAATGTCATTAAAAGAGGAAAAGATCGAAATTGAAAATAAGAGTATATTGATTATAGGTGCAGGAGGAGCAGCAAAAGCTGCGGCTATGGCTATTGCTTCTTTAAGTGCTAAAAAGCTTTATATTTCTAACCGTACAATAAAAAGAGCAAGAGATTTAGCTGATGCTGTAAGTCATTACTATAATTTGCCCATTGAACTATTACCCTTAGAAGATATTAACAAGATTGATAATGTGGATATTTGCCTTCAGACTACGTCTTTAGGAATGCATCCGCAAGAAGGTCAATCCCCTATTAATGATGATGATTTTTTTCATAAGATAACATCAGCAGTTGATATAATTTATAACCCTTGGGAAAGTTTATTTTTAAAAAAGGCTAAAAAAGCAGGCTGTAAAACTGTTAATGGCTTTGGGATGCTTTTTTATCAAGCAGTAAAAGCGTACGAAATTTGGACTCAAAAGGAGATTTCAAAAGAGAATCTAACTGCTTTATATAAAAGCCTAAAAAATAAGTTAATGCTATAAGATTATACTTTGAAAGAAGGATTATCTTGAAAAGAAATGAAGGCTTTACTTTAATTGAACTTATTATTGTCCTTAGTATAATCTTGATTGTAGCAGCTATCGTAATACCTTCTTTTCATATAACAGAAAGATATGCCCTAAAAGCTTCAGCAATGGAATTAAAGTCCGATATAATATATACAAGGACAAGAGCTGTTAAAGACAGCAAGAGATGTTGGATAAAAATATTTAAAGATAGTAATCTTTATTATATTACATCAGATGCTTTCGGACCTCATCATAAAGTGGTAAAATTAAGGGAGGGCATAGAAATAGAAGAAGCAGTGTTTTCAACAACGGATACAATAAAATTTACGATTAAAGGTACTACTGGCTCGGGGGGAAGAATTTGTTTGCGTTCAAAGAATTTTAGAGTTAAAATTACTGTAGTACCTGCAACAGGTAGGGTTATGATTTATTCAATAGAAAAAATATAGTATTTAGTATTAGGGCTAAGAGTCATTAATTATGAGGAGGGGATTTTATGTTAGAAATTAAAAACTATATGGAAGATTTAGTGTTCCAGGAAATGGATGAGGTAATTAAAGATTTACAATGCTGCGGTTGTGAAAAATGCCGTATGGATATTGCTGCAATTGCTCTTAATTCTCTGCAGCCCCATTATGTAGTTACAGAAAAGGGAAGACTATATACAAAGATTAACACCCTTCAGCAGCAATTTGGCATAGATGTATTAACTGCAATGATAAAAGCAGCAATTATAGTTAAAAGGAATCCCCAACATCCTCATGAAGAATAATACAAACATAGTATTAATAGGATTTATGGGCTGCGGGAAAAGTTCTGTTGGGATAGATCTTGCAAAAAGGATTTCTTATTCCTTTGTAGATTCTGATTTAGAGATTGAAAAAGAAATAGGAATGTCTATATCAGAATACTTTAAGAAATATGGAGAAGAGCAATTTAGGATTTTAGAAGAAAAAACAATTAAAAGACTTGTTCGTACTACAAGACAGGTTATTGCTACAGGTGGCGGTATAGTTAAAAATCCCGTTAATATTAATCACTTGAAAAAGACAGGCCATATTGTCTATTTAAAGGCTTCAGCAAAGCATATATATAATAACATAAAAAATGATTCCTCAAGGCCTTTATTAAATGTTGAAGATAAGTATAATACTATTATAGCCTTATTAAATGAAAGAAAAGAGCTTTATGAAAAACATCCAGATTTTATTGTAGAAGTTGACGGAAAATCTATAGAAGAAATTTCAAGCCTAATTATTAATTATTTAGAGGAAGGTCAATTATTATGAAAAAAATTCTTATTATTCATGGACCTAATTTAAATTTTTTAGGGATAAGAGAAAAAACTGTTTATGGCGAAACTTCCTTTGAGGCATTAAATAATTTACTCATTAAAAAAGGAATGAGTATGGGCTTTAAGGTGGAAGTCTTTCAATCTAACTTTGAAGGGGCAATAATTGATTGTTTACAAAAGGCATATTTTGATAATGTTGATGGAATTATAATTAATCCTGGTGCCTTTACTCATTATAGTTATGCTCTTAGGGATGCTATTTCTTCTATTAATATTCCTACTGTTGAAGTACATATTTCTAATATTTATAAAAGAGAAGATTTCCGGCATAAATCTGTAACTGCTGCTTCTTGTATTGGGCAAATATCAGGATTTGGAATTAATAGTTATCTATTAGGACTTTACGCCCTATATGAAGAATTAAATAATAAAGAGACATCAAAGGAGAATACTAATGAAGAAAAGACTGATGAAAATTAGAGAGGCATTAAGTAAAAATAACCTTGATGCTATTATAATTCATAGTTCTGTTAACAGAAGGTATATTAGTGCTTTTACTGGTTCTGCAGGAATACTACTTATTTCTAAGTTTTCTGCAGTTTTATTGACTGATTTTCGCTATATTGAGCAAGCTACAAAGCAAGCCCCTGATTTTACAATTATTAATTATACTACTGAAGGTTTATATAATGAAATTAATAAATTCATAGAAAAGGAAAATGTTAAAAGATTGGCTTTTGAAGCAGAGCAACTTTCTTTTAATGATTATAAAAAATACGAAGAAATGATAAATGCCCATCTTATACCTACTAATAAAATAGTTGAGGATATAAGAAAAATAAAAGATATAGATGAAATAGAAAGTATAAAAAAAGCCGTAGATATAGGAGACAAAGCTTTTAATCATATTTTGTCTTTTCTTAAAGAAGGTATTAGTGAAAGGGAAATTGCATTAGAATTAGAATACTTTATGAAAAAAAATGGAGCTTCGGATCTGTCTTTTAGTACAATTGTTGCTTCTGGAGCTTTTTCTTCTTTACCCCATTGGGAACCAGGGGAAAGAAGGCTGCAAAACGGTGATTTTCTTGTAATGGACTTTGGATGTATCTATAAGGGCTACTGTTCTGATATGACACGAACAGTTGTTATTGGTAAAGCAAGCAGCAAACAAAAAGAAATATATAATATAGTATTAGAAGCACAAAAGGCTGCCCTTGAAGCTATTAAGCCTTTTAAAAAAGGTAAAGAAATAGATAAAATTTCAAGAGATTATATTGAAAATAAAGGATATGGCCAATATTTTGGTCATGGTTTAGGCCATTGTGTAGGAATGGAAATCCACGAAAATCCGAGGTTTTCTATTAATGAAGAAGAGGAATTTTTACCAGGGATGGTTGTTACCGTGGAGCCGGGGATATATATACCGGATTTTGGAGGAGTTCGTATAGAAGATTTAGTTGTCATAACTAAAGATGGTATTGATAATTTAACTAAATCACCCAAGGAACTTATCGAAATTTTAAATTAATAATTGAAAAAGTTTCTTTTTTGGTTTAAACTAAACAAGGTGTAAATCAATTGAATCTATGATTAAGGAGGAAATATATGGTTTCAGCAGGAGATTTTAGAAATGGATTAACCATTCAATTTGAAGGAGAAATATATTCTGTTATTGAATTCCAGCATGTAAAACCTGGTAAAGGGGCTGCTTTTGTAAGAACAAAGTTAAAGAACTTAAAAACTGGAGGAATTGTTGAAAAAACTTTCAGACCAACAGAAAAAGTGCCCAGAGCTCATATAGAAAGAAAAGATATGCAGTATTTATATAATGACGGTGAATTATTTTATTTTATGGATTCAGAAACATATGATCAAATTGCATTAAACCAAGACCAATTAGGCGATTCATTAAAGTTTGTAAAAGAAAATGATTTGGTTAAAATATTATCTCATAACGGTTTAGTATTTGGAGTAGAGCCTCCTTTATTTGTTGAATTGGAAATTACCCATACAGAACCTGGCTTTAAAGGAGATACTGCTACAGGAGCAACTAAACCTGCAGTAGTAGAAACAGGAGCTACTGTACATGTTCCTTTATTTGTTGAAATAGGAGATATAATTAAAATTGATACCCGTACTGGTGAATATCTAAGCAGGGTTTAATTAAACCTTATAAAAAATTAATAATGACCACAAAAAAGAGTAGTTAAAAGCTTAAAACTTTTAGCTACTCTTTTTTTGTTCTAAACCAGGACATCCTTTCATAAAAATATTTATATAGGTAGCTTAAAGGAGGGGAAAGGTTGAAAAGCAAAGAAGTAATCTTAAGCTTTCTTAGTACTAGGCTAAAGAGCTTGTTTTACAATTTAAGTGAAGAAGAATTTGAAAAAATTCATGAAATAAGATTAAGAGTAGATAAACCCTTAGTTATTTTAAAAGAAGGAAATTATTATTTTGTAAGAGGAGACGGTTTCTTAACCAAAAATCTTGAACAAGCTTTTATTGTATTTCAAAAAGATATTATTGATACCATTCAATTAATGAGTGATTATTCGATGTATGCTTTGGAGCAAGAGTTAAAAAATGGTTATATTACTCTTCAAGGTGGCCACAGAGTAGGAATAACAGGCAAGGTTCTAATTGAAAAAGGCGTCGTTAAAACGATTAAATATTTTGGTGCAATGAATATAAGAATATCTCATGAAATAATGGGCTGTGCCAAAAAAGTTTTTCCCTATATTATTAATGGACAAAATATATATCATACTTTAATTATTTCTCCTCCTGCTTGTGGTAAAACAACTATGCTTAGGGATTTAATACGTTTAATAAGCAATGGGGGTGAAAACAGATTTTTAGGACTAACAGTAGGAGTAGTGGATGAACGCTCGGAGATTGGCGGCTGCTATCAAGGTGTTCCTCAAAATAATCTAGGACTTATGACTGACGTATTAGATGGATGCCCTAAAGCAGAAGGAATGAGGATGCTTCTTCGATCCATGTCCCCTAGGGTAATAGCTGTAGATGAAATTGGAAAAATGGATGACATATTTGCTATAGAAGATGTAATGAATGCAGGAGTAAAACTGATATCTACTGTTCACGGTAGCTCTCTTTTGGACATACAAAGAAAACCTGTACTAAAAGAACTAATTAATAAAAAAATATTTGAAAGGATAGTCATATTAACTAATAAGAATGGTCCAGGAACAGTTGAAGATATAATTGACGGTATAAGTTTAGAATCTTTGATGAAAGGAAGAGAATAGTGATAAAAATAATAGGTGCCTTAATTATCATAACAGGGACTGCTCTTATTGGATTTTTTATGGATAAGTTTGAAATGTATAGAATGAAGGACTTAGAAAATATAAAAAGAGCCTTAGTTTTTTTAAAAGGGGAAATTGATTATATGATTGCTTCTTTACCTGTTGCAATGGAGGAGGTAGGTTCAAGGGTAGAATCTAGTATAGGTAAAATATTTAGCCATGTTGGGGAAAGCATGAAAAATAAAAGAGGGTATAGTGCAGAAAAACTATGGAAGGAATCCGTAGAGCTTTACAAGGACAGAACCTATTTATCAAAAGAAGATATTAAAAATTTACTGTCTTTAGGTACTGCCTTGGGCTATCTGGATAAAGAAATGCAAAAAAACAATATAGATTTATTACTAGTTTATTTAGAAGATGAAATCGAAAGGCTTAAAGTTCACCGGCAAAAAAATGGCAAATTGTATAAAACTCTAGGTTTTTTAGGAGGCATCTTGATTGTTATTTTATTGTACTAAATAGGAGGGATTAGGTGGATATTACAATAGTATTTAAAATTGCAGCTGTAGGGATATTGGTTTCAGTTCTTAATCAAGTTTTGGTCCGCTCGGGGAGAGAAGAGCAGGCCATGCTTACAACTTTAGCTGGCCTGATAGTTGTCCTTTTTTGGATTATACAATATATAAGTGATTTATTTAAAACAGTTCAAACCTTGTTTCAGTTATAGGGGTAAGGATATGGAGATAAGTCAAATTGTAATAATAGGATTAATTTCAGTAATCTTGGCTTTGATGCTAGATAAGCATAATCCCGAGTGGAGTATGTATATAAGAATTGCTGGAGGCATGCTGATATTTTTTATTATCATTCAAAAGTTAGAGCCTGTTTTAGAAATTGTAAAAAAGATGAGCGAAAAAATAGACGTTGATTTTGTTTATATAGCAATCGTATTTAAGGTATTGGGAATTTCATATATATCAGAATTTGGTGCTCAGCTTTGTAAAGATGCAGGAGAATCATCTATTGCTTCGAAGATTGAATTTGCTGGGAAAGTAATGATTATTACTGTTTCGGCACCAGTTATGCTTGCCTTAATAAATATTATTTCGGAAATCATTCCATAGGAGTTGTGAAATGAATAAAATACAAAGGATATTTATTATGTTTATATTATGGTTTTTAATACCCATAAAAGTATATTCCCATACTGTGGAAGAAATTTGGACAAGACAAATAGATAGTTTAGATTTTTCAACTATAGATAAGACTGTTACTAGCATTAAAAGTCAAAAAGAAAATCCTTATTTACATGAATTTAATTTTAAAGATACAGTTATTAAAATAATAAAAGGAGAAGCTGATTTTTCTCTTACAAACATTATAAAAGCAATAATAATTATGATTTTTAAAGAAATGCCAGCTTATTTTGCTTTGATCGGAAAACTAATAGTTATTTCTATGCTCTGTGCTTTTTTAAGTAATTTAGCTGAATCTTTTAAAAGCAAATCTACTTCTAGCGTGGGTTTTTACGTGTGTTATATTGTATTAATCATACTACTTTTACAATCTTTTAAGATAGCCATGAGAGTTTCGGAAACAACAATTGAAAACATGGTATTAATTATTCAGTCTTCCCTGCCTATGTTATTGACCTTAATGATTGCTTCAGGAGCTGTTACTAGTGGGACAGTATTTGAGCCTTTTATTATATTCGCCTTACAAATTGTTGGAGTTTTTATAAAAAAAGTGTTACTGCCTTTAATTTTTTTCACTGCAGTTTTAGGAATTATTAATTCTTTGACGAATAAAAATTTCCTAAAAAAAATGCTTGAATTTTTTTGTCAAGGGATTGATTGGATCATCAAAGGAATAGCTATATTATTTATAGGGCTTATGAGCCTTAGTGGCTTAACAGCTCCTGTTTTAGACGGAGTTATCAACAAAGCTGCAAAAACAGCAGTAGGAGTAGTGCCAGTAGTGGGGGAAAGCCTTACTGGAGCCGTAGATATTGTTATGAATTGTTCTCTTCTTATCAAAAACGCAGTGGGTGTAGGGGTTATTATACTAATTTCTATTTATTGCTTATTACCATTAATTAAAATTCTTCTTTTTTTAATAGTTTATAAATTGACGGCAGCTCTTATAGAACCAATATCAGATAAAAGAATAGTAAATTGTATTTCTGATACAGGAGATGTTTGTATAAAATTATTTACTGCTATCTTGACAAGTTCTCTTATTTTTATTGTTGCAATTACTATTTTAATAGGAGTTGGAACAATGACTTCATTAAGATAAGGGTGATATGATGATTGATTTTTTAGGAAATTGGCTAAGGAACATAGCTTTTTTTATAATTTTTACAGTTTTTTTGGATATGTTGATGCCTGACAGCAGTTTTAGAAGTTATATCCGTATGCTTTTAGCATTAATTTTAATCCTTATTGTTACTAAGCCTATTAGTTCATTAGTTGTAAAGTCTGCCTCAATTGCTAATGCAGTTGAAATCAATGAATTGGAATTGGAAAGGCAGACAATTCTTAAAGAAAGTAAAATGATTCAATCAAAACAAAATGATTTAATTATTGAAAGATATAAAGATACAGTTTCGATGCAAATAGGAAAATTAATTGAAACAAATAGTAATTATAGTCCCCAAACCATAGAAATAATTATAGACGAAGATAGAGAGTCTGAAAGTTTTGGGGAAATTAATGAATTAAAAATTCTCCTTGTGGACAAAGAAGAATTATCAAAGGGAAAAAATAATATTGAAGCAGTTAAACCAATTAAAATTGATACAAAAATTGAGAAAGAAAAGAAGCTAGAAAATGCTATTGAAGATAGAGAACTAGAAAAAAATATAAAAAATTTATTAATTAACTTCTATAATTTGTCCATTGATAATATACATATTACTGTACAAAAGAATTATTAGGGGTGGAAACATGGGAAAAATTATGGAATGGTTAAAACTACAGGAAAAAGAAAATAAAAACATTATCTACAATATTATGTTTTTTATTGGAATAGGTGTTTTATTAATAATTCTAGGAGATACAGTATTTAATAATGTTCCTAAAAAAATAATTGATAAAAAGGATAATTTAGTAATTAATGAGGGAAACTTAAAAGAACAGAACAAAAATTTCGAAGATGCAATGGAAGAGAGATTAGAAGCAATATTTTCAAAAATGGAAGGGGTAGGGAAAGTTGAAGTAATGCTTACTATATCTTATGGAAAAGAAATTTTTTTAGCAGAGGATGTTGACTCTAATTATTCTAAAACTAATGAAGAAGATACCCAAGGGGGACAAAGAGAAATAACTAGCGAAGATATACAAAGTAAAACAGTGATGCAAAATACGGGATCGGGCAGTACAGAACCGGTTATATTAAAGGAAAAGTATCCAGAGGTAAAGGGAGTATTGATTTTAGCAGAGGGGGGAGAAGATCCGAGAGTTAAACAACAGTTAACCGCAGCTGCTGAAACTTTGTTGGGAGTTCCTGCTCATAAGGTTCAAGTATTTAAAATGAATAAATAATAGGGGGAATCGTATATGTTTGTATTAAAAAGAAATCAAATAATAGTTACGGCTTTAGTAGCTATGATTGCTATTGCCGGATATTTAAATTATACAGACAGCAATCAAATTGGTGATGCTGATATTGTTTATAAAGATGAGTTAAATATTTCTGATGCTATTCCTGATGATGCCATGATTATGGGAGATACTGAATTTACTGATACAACTGAAGGAGTAATTGGAGATGCTCTCTCAACAGATCCTGATATTTTAGCTCAAATTAATCAGCTAGAAATAGGGGAAGATTTTGATGATACTATAGAGACGGCATCGGCAGATGAATTTGCAATTATTGGGGAAGAAGAGGATCCGGGGGCTGCTGTTTTTGTTAACAGTAACACGGATACCCCATATTTTGCTCAGGCAAAACTAGACAGGGAACAATCAAGGGCAAAAGAAAGAGAAATATTATCCGAAATATTAAATAACAAATCAGTGGACAAAGATAAAAAATCTCAAGCAGCAGATGAAATGTTAAAGCTACAAAGAAGAATAGAAAAAGAATCTGCAACTGAGGCAATGATTGAAGCAAAGGGCTTTAAAGAAGTTTATGTAAGAATTAATGACAATGGAGTAGATATTGTTGTAAATAAAGAAAAATTAACAGAACAAGAGCTTGCACAAATTGAAAGTATAGTAAGAAATGCAACTGGATTTGAAGTTGACAAAATTCAAATTATTCCCCTTAAATCTCAATAAAAGCAATTTGCAAATAGGAATAAATCTGATATAATAGTTAAAAGGTAAACTTTACTGTTTATTTAAGATAAGCTTTGGTGGGAGGAATATAAATGGACGAAAGAAATGTTTCTTCAGTTAGTGATATAAATCAGATTGGTCAAATTCAGATTGCTGATGAAGTAATTGCAATTATTGCAGGTTTGGCTGCTACAGAAGTAGAAGGAATTGCTGGAATGGCAGGAACTTTTACCGGAGGAATTGCAGAAATTCTAGGTAAAAAGAATTTATCAAAAGGCGTAAAAGTAGAAGTAGGAGAAAGTGAAGTTTCTATTGATTTATTCCTTGTTATTAAATTTGGAGTTAAGATACCAGATGTTGCCTTGGCTGTTCAGAAAAAAGTTAAAAATGCAATTGAAACTATGACAGGATTATCAGTTATCGAGATTAATCTTCATATTACAGGTGTTCATTTTGAAAAAAATAAAGCTGAGAATATTAAACAAGAAAATGAATTTTTTGAATAAGAAAAGGAGAAATTAACCCTTAAATATGTAATATATTTAAGGGTTAATTTAAGCATATTTACAAATGAATTTTCTAGGAGGAAAAAGATGAGCCGCCGAAGAGCCAGAGAGCATGTTTTTACTCTATTATTTCAAATGACTTTTGTAAGTCAAGAAGAATTTCAAGAAAAGATAGATTTATTTTTTAAATATAATAATATAAAAGAAGAAGATAAACAATATATTAAGGAAGAAGTCAGAGGAGTTCTTTCAAAGCTAGATACAATAGATGAACTCTTATCACAACATTCAAAAAAGTGGAAAATAGACAGGATGTCTCGGGTAGATTTATCCATTCTTAGACTAGCTGTATTTGAAATAATTTATAGAGATGATATTCCCAATAGTGTGGCTATAAATGAAGCTGTAGAACTAGCAAAGAAATATAGTGGTGATCAGTCTCCTTCTTTTGTCAATGGCATATTAGGAAGTATTTCTTCATCTTTAGGTGAGGTTAATGATGATGAATAGAAAAGTATTTACTGTCTCTCATGTTAATAGTTATATTAAATCATTAATAGATAGGGATTATGTTTTAAGTAATATTTGGGTTGAAGGGGAAATATCAAATTTTAAAAGACATAGTTCTGGTCATATTTATTTCACATTGAAAGATAAGGATGGAGCTATTTCTTGTATTATGTTTAGAAGCAGTGCAGCTTCCCTTCTTTTTAACCCCCAAAATGGTATGAATGTAGTTGTTAAAGGATCTGTTTCTGTATATGAAAAAAGCGGTCAATATCAAATATATGTCAATCAAATGGAGAAAAAAGGAATAGGGGCTTTATACGAGGAATATGAGAGATTAAAAGAAAAACTGGAAAGAGAAGGGCTTTTTTTACAGGAATATAAAAAAGCCATACCTAGCTTTCCTAAAGTGGTAGGAATAATTACTTCACCAACTGGGGCAGCTATTAGGGATATTATTCAAGTATCAAAAAGAAGAAATCCTAATATACAGCTTGTTGTTTACCCGGTATTAGTTCAGGGAGAAAAAGCGGCAGCTGATATTGCACAAGCTATAAACGCAATGAACCAATGGGGAAAAGCTGATCTGCTTATAGTTGGCAGAGGAGGAGGTTCTTTAGAGGATTTATGGGCTTTTAATGAAGAAATTGTAGCAAGGGCAATATTTCAGTCGGATATTCCTGTTATTTCTGCAGTAGGGCATGAAACAGATTTTACTATATCAGATTTTGTTGCCGATTTAAGAGCTCCAACTCCTTCAGCAGCTGCAGAATTGGCAGTTCCTTTATTAAAAGATTTAAATATTCGAATAGTTAATTCCTTTAAAATGATAAATAACATAATAGAAGATAAAATTAGTTTAGGAAGGGATAAGCTTTATAATATTAATAATTCAATCCCTTTTAAAAGACCTCTTAATACTATTTATGAAAAGCAGCAGTATTTAGATAACTTAGAAAAGATTTTAGATAATCGTATAAAGCAGATTCTAGAAAAAAAGAAAAGCAGCCTTGTTAAAGAAATACAAACTTTAGAAGCTTTGTCTCCATTAAATACTTTAGTTCGTGGTTATTCAATTACTTTAAACTCGAAAGGTCACAATATTTCTTCTATAACTGAATTAAAAGTTGATGATAGTATACATGTGAAATTAAAAGACGGAATAATTGATGCAACTGTTACAGGAATCCAGAAAGAAGAGGAGGAGTTTAATGTCTGATAAAAATCCCTTGTCTTTTGAAGAAGGTATAAAGCGTTTAGAAGAATTAGTTGAATTATTACAAGAAGGGGATATTAGTTTAGAAGATTCTTTAAAATATTATAAAGAAGGAATAAAATTAAGTATTTATTGTTCAAAGCAGTTAGAAGAAGCAGAAAGAGAAGTTATTAAGCTGCAAAAAGACTTTGAAGGAAAATATGTAGAAAAAGCATTTAAAATTTGGGAGAATGATAATGAAATATAAAGAAGAATTAAATAATAAAATAAAACTTATTAATGATTATTTGGACAAAATATTTGATAGTTTTCCGGATTCACAAGCACAAATTATATATGAAGCCATGAAATATAGTGTTTTTGCAGGTGGGAAAAGACTTAGACCAGTATTGATGTTATCAGCTTTTGAAGCTGTAGGGGGAAAAGGAGAAATAATATTTCCCTTTGCTTGTGCTATTGAAATGATACATACTTATTCATTAATACATGATGACCTTCCTGCTATGGATGATGACGATTATAGAAGAGGTAAAAAAACTAATCATAAGGTTTATGGGGAAGGGCTTGCAATTTTGGCAGGTGATGCCCTTTTAAATAAAGCTTATGAACTTATGATAAAGGCTTCTATAGATTATCCAGGGAAAGAAGCTCTTTTAGCCATGGATGCTATTGCTTCTTGTGCAGGAACGGAAGGAATGATTGGGGGGCAAGTTGTAGATTTAATTTCAGAAGGTCGCCCAGTAGATTTAGATATTATAAATTTTATTCACAAAAACAAAACAGCTGCAATGATAGAAAGCTCATTAAAAGCGGGTGCAATATTAGGACAAGCTAGCAAAGAGGAAATAGAAGCTTTAGCTAATTTAGGTTATTGTATTGGTATGGCTTTTCAAATTCAAGATGATATTTTAGATATAACAGGTGATGAAAAAGAATTAGGAAAGGCTATAAACAGTGATCTAAAAAACAATAAAGCAACTTTTGTTTCCATTAAAGGCCTTGAAGAATCAAAGAAATATGTAGAAAGGCTTACTAGACAAGGAATGGATTATTTAGAGATACTTAAAGAAAGAGGAAATTTTTTGATCTGGCTATCAGATTACTTAATGACTCGTGGATTTTGAGGAGGATTTATTTTGCAAAGTGTTCAAGGAATATTCAATAATAATATTATTAAGGCTGCCGTTTTAGCATGGTTTATAGCACAACTTTTAAAAATGATTATCGTATTAATACAAAGCCGTAAAATTGATTTTTCCAGGCTTGTTGGTTCTGGAGGAATGCCTAGTTCCCATTCGGCTTTTGTAATGGCTATGTGTGTAAAAGTAGGGGAAACTGCAGGATATGATTCTGCTTTATTTGGTTTAGCTGTAGTCATAGGTCTTATTGTTATGTATGATGCAGCAGGAGTAAGAAGGGCTGCTGGAAAGCAAGCAGCTGTTTTAAATAAAATTATTGAAGAAATAGAACATGATGAACTTCATTTTGAAGAGAGATTAAAAGAACTGCTTGGTCATACTCCTGTTGAAGTAATTGTAGGAGCATTTCTAGGGATTGTAATAGGGTTAACATTTTTTTGACATGAAAGAAGGGATTAATCTGCAATGATAATTGATAGAATTAATTCGCCTAAAGATTTAAAGAAATTAAGCTTAGATAAATTAAATATTGTTGCTAGAGAAATAAGAGCTTTTCTTATAGAGAAAATTAGCAATTCAGGTGGGCATTTAGCTTCTAATCTTGGAGTAGTTGAGTTGACCTTGGCTTTGCATTATTGTTTTAATTCCCCAAGGGACAAAATTATTTGGGATGTAGGTCATCAAAGTTATGTCCATAAAATCCTTACAGGAAGAAAAAATAAATTTGATAGTTTAAGAAAGTTTAAAGGTATAAGTGGTTTTCCAAAACAAAATGAAAGTAAACACGATGTTTTTGATACTGGTCACAGTTCCACATCAATTTCTGCAGCTATGGGTATTGCAGCTGCAAGGGACTTAAACAATGATAATTTTTCTGTTATTGCTGTAATTGGTGATGGTTCTTTAACTGGTGGCATGGCTTTTGAAGCTTTAAACAATGCTGGAAGATCTAATAGTGATTTAATAGTAGTACTTAATGATAATCAAATGTCCATATCTCCTAATGTAGGTGGGCTTTCCAAATATTTAAATAATATACGTACAGAGCCAGTTTATCTTGAAGTAAAAGAAGATATTGCCCAAGCTCTTAGAAAGATACCTAGGATTGGTAAAAGTATTGAAAAAACTATTAAAAAGACCAAAGAAGGAATAAGATTTTTATTGGTTCCTGGAACCTTATTTGAAGAATTAGGTTTTACCTATGTTGGGCCTGTTGATGGGCATAATATGAAAGAATTAGTTAATGTAATTAATAGAGTTAAAAAAATGAAAGGACCAATTTTACTTCATGTGAAAACGGTAAAAGGAAAAGGATATAGTTTTGCTGAAAAATTCCCTAGTCGCTTTCATGGAGTTGATAGATTTGATATAGAAACAGGAGAATCCCTTAAAAAGGATTTTGCAGAAACTTACTCTGAGGTTTTTGGCAATACTTTGGTAGAGCTTGCACAAAAAAATGAAAAGCTTGTAGCAATTACAGCAGCTATGCCAGATGGTACGGGATTGATGGATTTTAGCAAGAAATTTCCAAAAAGGTTTTTTGATGTAGGAATTGCAGAACAACATGCAGTAACTTTTGCAGCTGGTTTGGCAAGGGAAGGTTTTCATCCTGTTTTTGCAGTTTATTCTTCGTTTTTACAAAGAGCCTATGATCAAATACTTCATGATGTTTGTATTCAAAAATTACCGGTTATTTTTGCAATAGATAGGGCGGGAATTGTAGGTTCGGATGGAGAAACGCATCAAGGAATATTTGATTTATCATTTTTATCTCACATGCCTCATATGACAATCATGGCACCTAAGGACAAAAAAGAATTAAAAGATATGTTAAAATATGCAGTAAATATAAAAGGGCCTGTAGCCATTAGATATCCTAAAGGTGAGGCTCCAGAGCTATTTCCTTACATGAATAATCCTATTGAATATAAAAAGGCTGAAATTTTATATGAAGGTGAAGATGCAGTAATATTTGCTGTAGGAAAAATGCTTGAAAAAGCTAAGATAATTGTTGAAAGTTTAAGGACAAAGGGCTTTAATATGACTTTAGTTAATCCTAGATTTATTAAGCCACTTGATGAAGAATTAATAATTAGTCTTGCCAATAGTCATAAAACATTTTTTACTATGGAAGACAATGTAGTATCAGGTGGATTTGCTAGTAAAGTTTTAGAACTTTTATCCAAGCACAATATAAAAGATGTTCATATGAAGATTTTTGCCTTTCCTGATGAGTTTATTGCCCAGGGAAGTGTTGAAGAATTATACAAGGAATATGGTCTAGATACAGTAACTATGGAGGAAGAAATTATTAATCAATTAACTTCTAAAGGATGATTTTTAAATGTCTAGCAAAGAAAGATTAGATGTGCTTCTTGTAAAGAAAGGTTTTTTTGATTCAAGAGAAAAAGCCAAAAGAAGCATTATGGCAGGTTTGGTATTCGTAGATGGTATAAGAGAAGATAAATCAGGAGTAAAGGTTAGGGAAGATGCCCTAGTAGAAGTTAAAGAAACTATGAAATATGTAAGCCGGGGGGGCTATAAACTGGAAAAGGCTATTGACAGTTTTGAGATTGACTTAGAAAATAAAATTTGCCTTGATATTGGAGCATCAACAGGAGGATTTACAGATTGTATGCTTCAAAAGGGAGCAAAAAAGGTTTATGCTATTGATGTAGGATATGGGCAATTAGCTTGGGAATTAAGAACTGATGAAAGAGTAGTTTGTATGGAAAAAACCAATATCCGCTATGTTAAAGAAGAAGATTTAGAAGATGAAGGAGATTTTGCTTCTATAGATGTATCCTTTATTTCTCTAAGCAAAGTCCTAAAAGTAGTCATGAATTTATTAAAAGAAAATGGAGAAATAGTGGCTTTAATTAAACCTCAATTTGAAGCAGGACGGGAAAAGGTAGGTAAAAAAGGAGTAGTAAGAGACCCCAAAGTCCATGAAGAAGTAATTATTAATGTTATAGAATATGGATTAACTGAATACTTATACTTAAAAGGCTTAAGCTATTCACCTATTAAGGGACCTGAAGGAAATATTGAATATTTAGCTTATTTTAGTAAAGATAAAGATGAGAGTATAGTTGATTATGAATATAATTTAGTTAAGGATATTGTAAAAAGAGCCCATGAAGATTTAAATTAAGCTTTGCTTAAAAAGGGAGGGGATTTATTGAAAAAAGTAGGCATAATACCAAACATAGAAAAGGACATTAATCTTAATAACACATTAACTATTATTGATTGGCTAATAAAAAATAATTGTTCTGTATATATCCCTGAAGATTTGGCAAAAATTTTAGGTAAGCCTTATTTGTCATCAAGAAAAACTGAAGACATATATAAGGATTCAGATTTTATAATCGTTTTAGGAGGAGACGGGACTTTTTTAAGTGCCGCAAGAAATGCTGCAGTTTATGATACCCCCATATTAGGGATTAATTTAGGAACATTAGGTTTTTTAGCCGAAGTAGAAAAAGCTTCCTCCCTGAAAGCCTTAGAAAAGCTTCTAAAAGAAGAGTATTCTATTGAAAAAAGAATGATGTTAGAAGTCAAGGTCAAAGACTGTAAAAAAGAAAATGCACAAAAATTAATTTGTTTAAATGATATAGGGATCACCAGAAGCTCTTTATCTAGAATTATAAATCTAAAAGTATATATAAATAATCAATTTGTAGATCATTATTCAGCAGATGGCGTAATAGTATCTACACCTACGGGCTCAACTGCATATAATCTGTCGGCAGGAGGTCCCATTCTTAATCCTAATTCCAATATGATGGTTATAACCCCGATTTGTCCTCATAGTTTGAGTGCGAGGTCTTTCGTGGTTTCTGATGAAGATATTATAGAAATAGAGATATGTGAAAATCATAATTGTGATGTTATTCTTACTATTGACGGACAACTTGGTTATAATTTAAATAGTAATGATATTATACAAGTTAAAAAGTCAAGTTATAGTACTAAATTAATCAAGACTTCAGACTATAGTTTTTATGATATATTAAGAAAGAAAATAGTTGGAATAAGGAAGTGAGAATATGAAAATTAAACGACAATCAAAAATTCTTGAATTAATTAATAACTATGATATAGAAACTCAAGAAGAATTGGCCGATAGATTAAAAGAAGCAGGTTTTGAAGTGACTCAGGCAACGGTTTCTCGAGATATTAGAGAATTAAAGCTAACTAAAGTCTCTAATGATAAAGGTATTCAAAAGTATTCTGTTATTGGCAAGACTGAACAAGATATTTCCTATAAATATATCCGAGTATTTAAAGAAGGTTTTGTAAGTATGGACATAGCACAAAATATACTAGTCTTAAAGACAATTACTGGTATGGCTATGGCTGTAGCAGCTGCTATGGATGCTTTTAATTATCCTGAAATTGTTGGGACTATTGCTGGAGACGATACTATTTTTTGTGCTGTAAGATCTGACGAAGAAGCATTAAAACTTATGGAAAAGCTTAATCGCATCCTTAATTCCAAGTAGGGAGTTGGTTTCATGCTTGTACATATCTATATTAAAAATATAGCCTTAATTGATGAAATAACAATAGATTTTAAAGAGTTTTTAAATATATTGACAGGTGAAACTGGTGCAGGTAAGTCTATTTTAATTGGTTCTATAAATTTTGCCTTAGGAGAACGCAGCTCAAGAGAAATTATTAGAACTGGTGAAGAAAATGCCCTAGTGGAACTTCTTTTTTTTATAGAAAATGATGATGTTATAAATGCCATAAAAAATCAAGGAATAGAAATTGAAGAAGATAGATATGTTCTTATAACAAGAGCTATAAATCAATCAGGCAGAAGTGTATGCCGTATTAACGGACAAACTGTAACAACAGGAATGTTAAGGCAGATATCTTCTAAATTAATAGATGTCCATGGTCAGCATGAACATCAATCCTTATTAGATGTTGGAAAACATATTGAACTTTTAGATTTATTTTGTAAAGAAGAATTATATGATCTAAAAAATACCCTTGAAATGAAATATAAAGAATATAAAAATATAGAAAAGCAAATCAATTCTCTTATAGGTGATGAAAAGGAAATAGAAAGAAAAATTGATCTTTTACAATATCAAATAGATGAGATTTCCAGTGCAAAGTTTGAAATAGGTGAAGAAGAAGAGCTTAATAATCAATTAAATAAATTATCTAATTCAGAAAGATTAATTAATGGGATGGAAGAGCTTTATACTCTTTTATATGGGAATGAATATGAAAATCATTCAGCTTCTTTATTTTTAGGAGAAGCCATAAAAGTTTTAGGAAACTTGGCAGATATAGATGAAGAACTAGGGGCTTTATACGAAAATGCTGAAAATATTCAAGTTTTACTTGATGATATGGCAGGAGATATAAGACGCTATAAAGAAAAAATACACCATGATCCTTATGAGTTAAAAACTGTAGAAGACAGATTAGATTTATTATATGATTTAAAAAGAAAATATGGAAACTCTATTGAAGAAATACTTGCTTACAAGGAAAAAATTGAAGAAGAATTAAATTATATTATTAATAGTGAAGAAAGCTTAAAAGATTTAAAAAATAAACATGAAACTTTAGAAGATGAAATAAAAAATATTTGCCGCAAAATTTCTTCTATTAGAAAAGAAAAAGCTAAAAATATTGAAGAAAAAATTGAAAGTTTACTTGATGAATTAGAGATGAAAGAAGCAAAGTTTTCCGTTATGTTTTCGCAAAAGGATAATTTTAATGAAAATGGCTGGGATAATGTTGAATTTCTTATTTCAACTAATCCAGGTGAAGATTTAAAAGCATTAGCTAAAATTGCATCTGGAGGAGAAATGTCTAGAATAATGCTTGCATTAAAATGTGTATTAGCAGATCTAGATGAGATAGGGACTTTAATATTTGATGAAATTGACACTGGAATAAGTGGAGCTACAGCTCAAAAAGTTGCTGAAAAGCTAGGTTATATATCTAGAAAAAGGCAAGTTATATGTATTACTCATTTAGCCCAAATTGCTGCTATGGGAGATAATAATTATAAAATAGAAAAAACAGTAGATGAAAATAAAGCTATTTCTTCAATTAAAGCTTTAAATGAAGATGAAGTTATTCATGAATTAGCAAGGCTTATAAGTGGTGTACAAGTTACTGATATAACTTTAAAAAATGCAGAAGAAATGAGATTTTTAGCAAGAAATTTTAAGGAAAAGTTAAAATAATTTTCTTGTTAGCTTTTGACTGGTATAAGATTAATTTAAAAAGGTTAATTTATGTTTATAAGATATAGAAACATAAATTAACCTTTTTTAAATTATATTGAGGGTGAAGATATGAAAAATAAAAACAAAAAATCTTTAAGGTGTGGTATTGTATTTATAATATTTATATTGTTTATTAGTCCTTATGCAGCATCTTATTATTATATACCAAAAGAAATAAAAATGATGGCAGGTAGAAATCATGATTTTGAGTTTAATCTACCCCTTCAGGCAAAAATTACCACAGAGAAAATAGGTGTGCTTAAATTTAACAATAAGCCTATAGAAAGCAATAATTTTCAGATAGATTTACGTTCTCCTTTTTCTATTCATCCAACTCAGCAATCAAGCTTTAATGTTAAGTTAAAGCTTTTAGGTTTAGTTCCTCTTAAAACTGTAAAAGTAGATATTATTCCTCCTAAGGAAGTTATTCCTTGTGGTATGACGGTTGGAGTTAATGTTTCAACAGAAGGAATAATGGTATTAGGAACAGGGTCTGTTATAGCTATGAATGGGGAAGAAGTTACCCCTTCAAGAGGGATTTTAAAGACAGGGGATTTAATTTTAAAAGTAAACGGAAAATCTCTAGAAAACAAAGAAGAATTAATTTCCTTTATTGAAAATTCTAAAGGTAAAAGCTTAAATATAACAATCAAAAGAGATAATGAGCTTATTGAAACTAGCATTACCCCTATTCAAACTAGTATTGACAAAAGTTATAAGATTGGTGCTTGGGTTCGGGATAAAACTCAAGGAATAGGAACTATAACTTATTATAATCCTAAAAACAATATATTTGGTGCTTTAGGTCATGGAATAACGGACATTGATACAAGGCAAACTATTCCAATTAAAGATGGTAAAATAATGAAAGCAGAAATTACATCAATTAAAAAAGGTCAAAGAGGTATGCCGGGTGAACTAACTGGAGCTATTTATGATACTAAGGAAGCATTATTAGGAACTATAGAATTAAATAGTAATCAAGGAATTTTTGGAAAAATAGAACATGATAAAATTAAGTATTTCCCCAAAAAAAAATTTCCTATCGGATTGCAAAATGAAATTCATGAAGGGAAAGCTACTATCCTTTCTAATATTTCTAATGATAAGGTAGAAGAGTTTGAAATAGTTATACAAAAGGTATCAAGATTTCAACACGATATTTCTAAAGGAATGATAATTAAAATAACTGACCCCAGACTATTAGATAAAACAAATGGGATTATTCAGGGGATGAGTGGTAGCCCAATCATTCAAGATGGAAAAATTATTGGAGCCGTAACTCATGTTTTTGTACATGACCCCAGTAAGGGTTATGGAATATTTATAGAAAATATGCTAAAAAACGAAACAAAATTGGAATAAATTTGAATTAAAGGTTCTATTTTAGTAAGAAGTTCTTTTTTGTGAATAATGAATCTTGATTTTATTTAATTCATTAATTATAATAGGAATAGATTGGATATTTCCTTTTTTCTAGGATAATACGCTTTTCGAGGCTTACTAAAGAATTAAGCCGTTATAAAAAAACAAGGGGGTCATTTTTTTGAACAATAATAAAATTAAAATTATCTTAGCAGATGATAACAAGGATTTTTGTGAAATTTTAGCTGAATATCTTAATAAACAAAATGATATGGAAGTAATAGGTATGGCAAATAATGGGACAGAGGCTTATGATATGATTTTAGAAAAGTCTCCAGATGTTGTTATTTTGGATGTAATTATGCCCCACTTAGACGGAATAGGTGTACTTGAAAAGCTTAATAATGTTCATATGGAAAAAAGACCGGTATTTGTTATGCTTTCAGCTGTTGGACAAGATAAAATTACTGAAAAGGCATTAAATTTAGGAGCAGAGTATTATATAATTAAGCCTTTTGATATGGAAACCCTTATTAACCGTATACGTCAATTAAAAGGCCATCATGAAATTATTAAAAGTAAAAGTTCGAATATGTCCATAAGCAAAGGGTCTTATGTTCCTACTGCTCACAATTTAGAAACTGAAGTTACTAATATTATTCATGAGATTGGGATTCCTGCCCATATAAAAGGATATCAATATTTAAGAGATGCAATTATTATGTCTATTAATGATATGGATATATTAAATTCCATTACAAAACAATTATATCCTTCTATTGCTAAACAATATAATACTACACCTAGCAGAGTAGAAAGAGCTATCCGCCATGCCATAGAAGTTGCTTGGAGCAGAGGAAAGATGGATACAATCAATAAGCTCTTTGGCTATACAATTAATAATGGAAAAGGTAAGCCTACAAATAGTGAATTTATTGCTCTTATTGCAGACCGACTAAGGTTAGAATTACAAGTTGGTTAAGATTTATAAGCTTTCTTACTTTGAATAATAATAAAGTAAGGAAGCTTTTTTATTTGTTATATTTATTGAAAAATCATCCATACTAATTATAGATAGAAAACAAAATCATATTAGCTGTAAAAGGGGTGAAACATTGACTATTGTAGGTGTTGCCAAAATCGACTGCAAGACAAAAAACTTAATTCATAGGCTTAGTTCTAAAGATATTGCAATTATTGACCATGAAGATTTGGATTATGTTTGTGCTTATGCTTTAGCCGCTAAAAAGGTTAAAGCAGTTATAAACAAATCCTCTTTTATTTCTGGGAAATATCCCAATAGAGGAACAGATATCCTTTTAGATAATAAAATTCCCCTATATGAAAATATTGACCGGACTGTTTTTAAATATATAAAAGAAAACGACAAAATTGAAATAAAAAATAATTTGCTATGTAAAAATGAAATTGCAGTTCCGCTAAAAGCTATTAATAAAAGTGATTGCAATGAATTTAAAAAAAAATCCTTAGATAATCTTCAAAATGAAATGTATTCTTTTATCGATAATACCTTATATTATATGAAAAAAGAAAAGACTAAATTATTTCATTCTCCTAAACTTCCTTTTTTAGATATTGCTATTGCTAATAGGCCAGTTGTTCTTGTAACTAGAGGAGAGTATTATATTGAAGACTTAATAAAGTTAAAGGATTTTATTAAGAAAAAACAACCTGTATTGATTGGAGTAGATGGTGGGGGAGATGGGTTGACTTTTTTAAATTATATTCCCGATATTATTTTTGGAGATATGGATAGTGTTTCGGATGCGACCTTAAGAAAATCAAGAAATATCGTGCTACATAGTTATGACAATGGAATATGCCCAGGAGAAAACCGTATAAAAAAATTAGGTTTGCCTTATTCAAAATATTCTTGTTTTGGTACCAGTGAGGATGGGGCTATTTTAATGTGTTATTATATGAATGCTTCTTACATTGTTATTGTAGGAAGTCATAATAATTTAATAGATTTTTTAGAAAAGAACCGAAAAGGAATGGCTAGTACAATTTTAACCAGGATTTTAGTTGGTTCCAAGCTAGTAGATGTAAAAGGTATTTTTAGACTTTTTTAAAGATGGTGATTACTTGGATGAAAAAATATCAATAATTATTCCTGTTTACAATGAAGAAAAAATAATAAAAGAAACCCTTAGAGGTCTTATAGATGCCAATATTAAAAACTTAGGGGAAATAATAGTTGTAGACGATGGCTCTTTAGATAAAACAAAAAGTAGGGTTAATGAAATTAAGAGTCCTCTAATTAAATATCATAAATTAGCTCGTAATTTAGGTAAAGGAGCTGCATTAAGAAAAGGAGTAGAGCTTTCTAGTTATCCAGTTATTGCATTTTTAGACGGTGATATAGGATATTCTTCAAAAGAAATAACAAAACTTCTTAAAGCTATTTATGACAATAGGGCTGATTTAGTTATTGCAGAGTTTCCACCTGCATCTGTTAAAGGAGGTTTTGGTATCGTAAAAAATATTTCCCGTAAGGGAGTCTATTTTTTTACAGGTAAAAATATAAAAAATCCCTTATGTGGACAAAGGGTATTTAGAAAAAAAATACTGTCTTATATAGATATTCCTGAAGGTTTTGGAGTTGAAGTAGGAATGCTTATTGATATATTAAATCATGGTTTAAGAGTAGAGGAAATTCCTGTTTTAATGACTCATAGAGAAACAAAAAGAGATTTAAAAGGTTTTATTCATAGAGGAAAAGAATTAATTCACATTTTAACTGTATTAATTAAAAAGTCTTATCAATATAAGAATCCGAGGAATAGACGGTGAAACTATGATTTTTTACTTTATTGGAGGGCTTATAGGATTTGTCACTAGTTTTTTTTGGAAGGCCCTAATTCTTGAATTTCTCATAAAATATAAGATAGCAAAGACTAATTACAAGCAAGAAATAATTCCAGTAGGAATGGGTATTTTGTTATTTTTTTCAGTTTTGATTGCTAGTTTTTTTATCATTTTTTTTACTGAGCAACCCATTATTTATTATGTTTTTCTTTTTGGTCTTTCTCTTATTGCTTTTGCAGGCCTCCTTGATGATATAATAGATGAAAATGAAGTTAAAGGTTTAAAAGGCCATCTTAAAAAGATGTTTAATGGAGAATTAACTGGTGGGGGTATAAAGGCTATTATTGGAACTTTGATTGCCTTTTATGTTTCTTTCTTATTTTCTACAGATATAATTGATTTAATTCTTAATATATTAATTATTCTTTTTTCTATTAATAGTATAAACTTATTTGATTTAAGGCCTGGAAGAGCTTTAAAAATATTTTTTTTAATTAGTATTATTTATTGGATTATAGGAGACTTTTCTGACAAGTATTTAACTCTTTTAGTTATTGGTAGTAGTTTGCCTATATTAAAAGGAGATTTGAAAGGGCAATATATGCTCGGAGATGTAGGAGCAAATATTTTGGGCTATACTTTAGCTTTTACAGGAATGATTTCTCTAAATTTTTATTATAAAATGATAAGCATTGTATTATTAATTGTTCTTCACATTATTGCGGAGACAAAATCTATATCAAGCATTATTAATAAAGTTCCATTACTTCGATATTTAGATTATTTAGGAAGAGAAAAATAAAATAGGCTAAGCTTAGCCTATTATTTATTTTGATAATTTTTTTTTAGAAAGACTCTTTTTTATTTTTATTTCATCAGGGGTAACATATATGGTCTTTTGATTTTCATAAATAACCATTCCAGGTTTAGCTCCTTTAGGTTTTTTTACGTTTTTTCTTAGTGTATAGTCTACTGCTACATTACTTGAATTTTTGGCTTTGCTATGGTATGCAGCAAGATTTGCAGCCATAAGCAGAGTAGCTTCTGGAACTTCTTTGTTTTCAGTTTTAATAATAACATGAGAACCAGGGATATCTTTAGTATGAAGCCATAAATCCATAGGACCTGCAAGACGAAAAGTTAATTCATCATTTTGACGGTTATTTTTTCCAATATAAATATCAAAGCCTTCGTCAGATTTAAAATGTAAAGGTTTAGATTTTATTTTTTCATTATGAACTTTTCCTTTTTTATTTTTAACATAGCCTTGTTCTTGCAATTCCTTTTTTATATCTTCAATATCTTCAATGTCGGTAGAAGATTCTATTGAAGAAAGCAAAGATTCTAAATAAGCTATTTCCTCATTAACAAGTTTAAGTTGCTCTATGAGGGCTTCTTTAGTTCTTTTAGCTTTATTATATTTGCTGAAATACTTTTGAGCATTTTGAGCTGGTGTAAGGACTGGATCTAAAGGAATAATAACTTCACTTAAATTATCCTCATAAAAATTAATAGTAGTATATGAGGTCATTCCCTTTGAAATATTGTATATATTAGAAGTAATAAGATCCCCAAAAATCCTTAAATAATCACAATCAGACACATCTTTTAATTGACGGCTTTGAATATCTTTTTTCTTATAACACCTTTCTAGATTATTTTGAATAATTTTTTGAATATCTTTGGACTTTTGTTTGATTCTAGAAAGATTATCTTTTTCTTTGTAATAATCTTCGATTAGTTCTGATACAAAGTCATAGTTCTTTTTTTTGTAGTTTGTAAATTGTGTTAAATCAATAGAAGAAAACTCAATAGGTGCTTCTGTATTAGGATCATATATAATTTGTGGATTAAAGGAATTTTCTCTTATTGAATTAAAAATATCTTTCATGATTTCTGATATCCGCTTTATATCATCGTCTTTTAATTCTTCTAAATATGTAGAGGCATCTATATTTGCCCTGTGGCATATTTCTGAAGCAATAAGAGGGCTAATTCCTGTAAAAGATTTGTATATAGCTTGCTGAAGCTTTGTTCCGTTATTACCTTTTAAGTGTTTTCCATAATCAGCATCCATAAGCTTTAAAGGATTTATTTTATCTTGAGAAGGAGGTCTTTGATAAGTTCTTCCTGGTAAGACTTCTCTAATGGAGCTTTTATCTTTTGTAACGCGGACAATACTGTCTAAAATAAGGTTTTTATCGTCGGTTAGAATAATATTACTATGACGTCCCATTATTTCGATAATTAGTTTTTTTACAGTTAAGTCTCCTAGTTCATTATTATTTTCAATATGAAATTCAATGATTCTTTCAAAATCTGGCTGAATTACATCAATTAATTTGCCTCCAGTTAAATGCTTTCTTAAGAGCATACAAAACATAGGAGGACTTTGGGGATTTTTCTTTTGAATATTAGTAACATGGCTTCTTGGATGATTACTGTTAGAACTAACTAATAAGCGATAATTTGTCTTACTTACTCTTATTTGAATTATTATTTCGTCGGATTCTGGTTGATATATTTTATCTATTCTTCCATCTAACATAAGTTTTTTAATTTCGTAAACAATGTTAGAAATTACAATGCCGTCTAATGCCATAAAAATTCCTCCTTCTAATCATAGCTTAGTATACCACCAACTTTTTTACTTTAAAAGTATTTTCAAATATTTTATCTTTTAAATTGAGAAGTAAAATTGAGCTTTTATGCTTTATTGACTTAGATAAAAAGCTGCGATATAATACAAAAATAGAAGAAATTCAAAGGATAAGAAGAAATGAGTGGATAAAATGGTTCGCAGCATGACTGGTTATGGCCAAGGTAAAGTTGTCGTTGATGACAGAAAATTTACTGTTGAAATTCGATCTGTTAATCATAGATATAATGATATTAACATCCGCATTCCCAGAGCGTTAAATTATCTTGAAGAAAAGATAAGGACATTTGTAAAAGAAAGAGTTTCAAGAGGTAAAATAGATATTTTTGTTTCTTTTGAGACTACTTCAAAAGATGATTTTGATGTTAGCTTAAATGAAAACTTATTAGAGGCTTATTTAGAACAACTTAATATCATCAAAAACAAATGTAATGTAATTGATGATATTTCTGTATCTTTATTAGCTAGATTTCCTGATATTATTTTAGTCAATAAAAAAGAAGATGACAAAGATACTTTGTGGAAATTATTAGAAGAAGCATTAAATCAGGCATTTAATGGTTTTCTTTCTATGCGTGAAAAAGAAGGTGAAAATTTAAAGAATGATCTTCTAGCTAAAATAAAAGCTTGTGCTGGGCATTTAGCAAAAATTAAAGAAAGAAGTCCTCGTTTAGTAGAAGAATATAAAAGTAAATTAGAAAAAAGATTAGAAGAAATATTAGCTAATCATTCTATAGATGAAAATAGAATAGCAACGGAAATAGCAATATTTGCTGATCACTGTAGTATAGATGAAGAAATAGTCCGATTAGGAAGTCATCTTAATCAATTTAGAGATATTTTAAACAAGGAAGAAATAGTAGGACGAAAGTTAGATTTTTTAGCACAGGAAATGAATAGAGAAGTAAATACTATAGGTTCAAAAGCCAATGATATTCAAATAACCCAAAGTGTTTTAGAATTGAAAAGCGAAATTGAAAAAATAAGAGAACAAATTCAAAATCTTGAATAAGCATATGCTTAGGAGGTTAATATGGGGATTAAATTAATTAATATAGGCTTTGGAAATATCGTTTCTGCCAATAGGATTATCTCAATAGTAAGCCCTGAATCTGCCCCAATTAAAAGAATTATTCAAGAAGCACGGGACCGGGGTATGTTAATAGATGCAACCTATGGAAGAAGGACAAGAGCAGTTATTATTATGGATAGTGATCATATTATTTTATCAGCTGTACAACCTGAAACGGTTGCTAACAGGCTGTCTTCAAAAAATCATGACAATCTTAATGCTGAAATTGATGAATAATATAGGTGATTAATAATGAATAATACTAAAGGAATTATTGTTGTTATTTCAGGACCTTCTGGTTCTGGTAAAGGTACAATAGTAAATGAACTAATTAAAAATGAGCAATATGCCCTTTCTATTTCAGCCACCACAAGGAAGCCAAGGATAGGAGAAAAAGAAGGAATTCATTACTTTTTTATGTCAAAAGAAGAATTTCTTGAAATGATTAACAAGGAGGAATTAGTTGAGTGGGCTGAGTTTTGTGATAATTATTACGGCACTCCTAAGTCTTATATAGAAGATAAGATTAATAAAGGCAAAGATGTTATATTAGAAATAGAAGTACAAGGGGCATTACAGGTTAAAAAAATATATCCAGAAGCTATTTTAATTTTTATAATTCCTCCAAGTTTAACTGAGTTAAAAAATAGGCTGCTTAAACGGGGGACGGAAACTAGTGAAATCATAGAAAAAAGGTTAATGCGGGCTGTAGAAGAGTTGGATTTTGTAAAAGAATATGATTATTTGCTAGTAAATGATAGTATAGATAATGTGGTTAATGAGATTAATATGATTATCAAGACTGAACATTTTAAGGCTAATAGAAGGACATCTTTAATAGAAAAAATTAAAAAGGAGTGATAGAATGCTTAAACCTTCATATTCAGATTTAATAGAAAAATTAAATAAAAATAGTACTGATGAAGATAAGCCCATTATTACAAGCCGTTATTCAATTGTTATAGCTGCTGCAAAAAGAGCTCGTGAAATTGTTGATAAGAATAATCCACTTATAGAAACAAAAACAAATAAACCTGTATCTATTGCTGTAGAAGAACTTTATCAAGGTAAAACTATTATTAAGAATAAAGATAATAAAACAAGTCCAATTGATGAAATCGAAGATATTAATGAAATAGATGAAGAAATTGAAAAGGATACTGATAATATCGAAGACATTGAAAATATTGAAGAATAGTATTTGTAATCGCCCTTTGGGCGATTTTATTATAACTATAATAAGAACATAAGATATTTGCTTCCTACAAAAAATAATAAAAATACTTTTTGATTAAAGAAGGGAAGAAAAAATATGATTAAAAAAACTGTTGTTTTAGGAGTAACAGGAGGAATTGCTGCATATAAAGCCTGTGAAATTGCTAGCCGTCTAGTTAAGCTAGGAATAGAAGTCAATGTTATTATGACTAAATCTGCTCAAGAATTTGTCAGACCTTTAGTATTTCAATCTTTAACTAACAGGCCAGTAGCAACGGATATGTTTAAAGCACCTCTTTCCTGGGATATCGAACATATTTCTTTGGCTAAAAAGGCGGATTTATTTTTAATTGCACCAGCAACAGCAAATATTATTGGGAAAATTGCTGCTGGTATTGCAGATGATATGCTTTCTACAACGGTTATGGCAACAAAAGCCCCTGTAGTCATTGCTCCTGCAATGAATACGGCTATGTATAAGAATAAAATTGTTCAAAAGAATATAAAGGATTTATCAGATTTAGGTTATCATTTTATTAGTCCTGGAGAAGGTCGCTTAGCTTGCGGAGACTCGGGAGTAGGAAAGCTAGCTGAAGTGGATATTATTGTTGATGAAGTAATTGACATTTTAAGCAATTATCCTAAGGATTATAAAGATAAAAAAATTATAATTACTGCAGGTCCTACTAGGGAGGCTATAGATCCTGTAAGATTTATTAGTAATCATAGTTCTGGGAAAATGGGTTATAGCCTTGCAGAAGCAGCTGCAAAAAGAGGAGCTGATGTGACTTTAATTTCAGGTCCTACCTATCTAAAACCTCCTTCTTCGTGTAAAACAATCTTTGTTACAACTACAGAAGAAATGTATAAAGAAGTTTTAAATCTTTATGATGAATCTGATATTGTTATTAAGGCTGCGGCACCTAGTGATTATGCAGCAGAAACAATTTCAGTTAATAAAATAAAAAAGACACAAGATGACTTATCTATAAAATTAAAGTTAAATAAAGATATATTAAAAGAATTAGGAAGAATAAAAAATAAGCAAATACTTGTAGGCTTTGCGGCAGAAACAGTTAATGAATTAGAGTATGGGAAAAAGAAGTTAAAAGAAAAGAACTTAGATATGATTTGTATCAATAATGTTTCAAAAGATAAGGTAGGTTTTGGCCATGATACAAATCAAATAACAATTGTAAAGGAATCAGGAGAAGAAAAAGTTTTTCCCTTAATCACTAAGAAAGAATTAGCAAATTTAATTTTGGATGAAATAAAAGACTTAATGACAGAATCCTAAATCATATAAAGGGTGGAAAAAATGATTGCAGAAGTAATTGTAGGAATATCTCATGAAAATCTTGATAAAATATTTCACTATATAGTTCCCAAGGAATTGGAGTCAAAGGTCAAGATTGGCTTAAGAGTCCTTGTTCCTTTTGGAAGAGGCAATAAAAAGATTGAAGGCTATATTATTGGTTTTAGTCAAACTAGTGAAATAGAATTAGAAAAATTAAAAGAAATATATTCAATAGTAGATGAAAACCCTTTATTTGATAAGCATATGCTTTCTTTAGCAAAATGGATGAGGGAACATTATGCTTGTAATATGGTTGATTGTTTACGCTGCATCATTCCATCAGGATTAAAGGTTAAATCCCAAGCATTTATTAAAATAAGTCCTCATATAAAGACAATAGATGACTTAGATATAAACAAGAAAACTGAAAAAGAAAAAGAGATTCTTTTATATTTGTTTGAAAAAGATAGTTATATTCTTATAGAAGATTTACTTGATTTATTTGGAAGACAAATCAATAAAGAGATAAAAAAGTTAAGTAAAGAAAATTTACTTGAAATAAAAGAAAAGGAATTAATAACAGATTATAAATATCTTATAAAACACGTATCTCTCAATAAGGATATGACAGAAGAACAAATAGAAAACATACTAATTGAATATAAATCAAAAACTAATTATAAGGCACAAAGCAGAATAATAGAATTTTTAATGCTTAATGAGTCTATACCTCTTAACGAAATGAAAAAAATCCTTGAAGTATCGACTTCTTCAATCAATGCCTTAGTAAAAAAAGAAATAATTGAAATAGAGGAAGTAGAACTTATTAGAGATTCATATAGACATTTATACAATGAAAGAACAGAAGCCTTTATTCCTACTTCTCAGCAAGAAAATGTGATAAAATATATATTAGACAAAATGGATAGCCAAAAGGGAGAAAGTATTCTTCTACATGGAATTACGGGAAGTGGAAAAACGGAAGTATATCTTCAACTTATTGAAGAAGTAATAAATAAAAAAGGGCAAGCTATTGTGCTTATCCCTGAAATATCTTTAACTCCTCAAACGGTTCAAAGGTTTAAAAGTCGTTTTGGAGATAAAGTAGCAGTTACTCACAGTAAACTTTCTTTGGCAGAAAGATATGATCAGTGGAAGAGGGCAAGGGATGGAGAAGCCTCTGTTATGATTGGTCCAAGATCGGCGGTTTTTGCTCCTTTTTCCTCTTTAAAACTAATTATTATCGATGAAGAACATGAAAATACTTATAAGTCAGAAGTAACTCCTAAGTATCATGCCAGAGAAGTAGCAGAAAAAAGAATTGAATTAATTGGAGGGGTATGTTTAATTGCCTCTGCTACTCCTTCTTTAGAAGCATATTATGCTGCAAAAAAAGGTTCAAAAGACTTAGTTGAGCTAACCTATAGGGCTAATAAAAGTAATCTCCCTCAAGTAGAGATTGTTGATATGAGAAATGAACTTGCAGAAGGCAACCGCTCAATTTTTAGTAGTTATCTTAAAGAAGAAATGGAAGAAAAACTTAAGAAGAAAGAACAAATCATATTATTTTTAAATAGAAGAGGTTTTTCTAATTTTGTTTCTTGTAGAAAATGCGGATATGTATTAAAATGCAAAAGTTGTAGTATTTCATATACTTATCATTCATACAATAATTCTCTTTTGTGTCATTATTGTGGCGATAAAGTAGTTAGTCCTTCAATTTGCCCTCAATGTGGTTCTAAACATATAAAGTATTTTGGAGTAGGAACTGAAAGAGTAGAAAAAGAAGTTAAAAAGTTGTTTCCTGAAGCTTCAGTTTTAAGAATGGATTTAGATACTACTAAAGGGAAATATGGTTATGAAAAAATAATAGGACAATTTCGAGCTCAAAAAGCCGATATTTTAATTGGAACTCAAATGGTTGCAAAGGGGCACGATTTTCCTAATGTTACTTTGGTCGGGATTTTAGCAGCAGATTTAACTCTTCATATTCAGGATTTTCGCTCTGCTGAGAGAACTTTTCAGCTTATTACTCAAGTAAGCGGAAGAGCAGGAAGAGGAGATTTGCCGGGTAAAGTTATTGTACAGACATATGATCCAGAACATTATAGTATAATTTCTGCTAAAGAACATGATTATCTAAGTTTTTACAATAAGGAAATAACTATAAGAAAAGAACTTGATTATCCACCATTTAGCCATATTTTTATGATTTTATTAGTTAGTACAAATGAGAAAACAGTTATTAGTTCTGCTTTCAGGCTCATGGATATTATGAATTACTTTAATAAAAAAAATAAATTTAAATTATATGGTCCAACACCTGCAATTATATCTAAAATTAAAAATAAATATAGGTGGAGAATAATAGTTAAATCAAATGACAGAGAGCTTTTAATGAGATATGCTTTTTATTGTATTGATAAGTTTAAGAAAAATCTAAACAATAATCAATTAATTATTCAAACGGATATAGATCCCCTAATAATTTATTAAGCTTAAAAGGAGGAAATTAAATGGCTTTAAGGGAAATTAGAACCAATGACGATGAAATTTTAAGAAAAAAATCTAAAAAAGTTGATAATATTACTCCTACTATAATTACCTTATTGGAAGATATGGCAGAAACTATGTATGAGGCTGAAGGGGTTGGTTTGGCAGCTCCTCAGGTAGGAATTTTAAGAAGAGTAGTTGTTATTGATGTAGGCGATGGGATTATTGAACTTATTAATCCTGAAATTATTGAAACAGATGGTGAGCAAACAGGACCAGAAGGGTGTTTAAGTGTTCCAGGAGTAACAGGAGAAGTTGAAAGACCTTTAATAGTTAAAGTAAAAGCCTTAAATAGGAATGGCGAAGAATTTATTATTGAAGGTGAAGGACTTCTTGCACGGGCACTATGCCACGAGATAGATCATTTAGATGGTATTATTTTTACAGACAAAGTGATTAGATATTTAGACGAATAAGAAAAGGGGTTATTATTATGAAAGTAGTTTTTATGGGGACACCAGAATTTGCAGTTCCCTCTCTACAAAAATTAATAGATGAAAAATATAATATTGCTGCTGTTATTACGCAGCCTGACCGTCCCAAGGGCAGAGGGAAAAAAACTTTAGCTCCTCCAATTAAAGATTTGGCTCTTAAATATAATATCCCTGTATATCAACCTGAAAAAGTAAGAACTACTGAATTTATAAATATAATGCAATCAATTAATCCTAATTTGATTGTCGTTATTGCTTTTGGACAAATTCTACCTGTGGAAATATTAAATATTCCTCAATATGGTTGTATAAATATTCATTCTTCCCTTTTGCCTAAATACCGAGGAGCTGCTCCTATTCAATGGGCAATAATTAATGGAGAAGAAGTAACTGGTGTTACTACAATGTTTATGGATGAAGGTATGGACACAGGGGATATTTTACTTAAGAAAGAAGTAAATATTTATCCTGAAGATACGGCACAAGAACTTCACAACAGGCTGTCAATTGAAGGAGCCGAGCTTTTAAAAGAAACCTTAGACCAATTAATTAGGGGACAATTAACAAGAAAAAAACAAAATCATGAAGAGGCCACATATGCTCCTATCCTAAAAAAAGAAATAGGTTTAATAGATTGGTCAAAATCCTCAAAAGATATAATAAATTTAATTAGAGGCTTAACACCTTGGCCAAGTGCCTATACTTACTATAAAGACAAATTAATAAAAATATGGAAAGCAGAAAATTATAATGAAATATATGATAGTAACTCATTTGGTGAAATTGTAGAAATAATAAAGGATGAGGGGATAGTAGTAAAAACTGGAGATGGCAGTCTGATTATAAAAGAATTACAAGCTGCTAATAAGAAAAGAATGTTGGCTTGTGATTATTTAAGGGGACATGAAATGGAAAAGAATACTATTTTAGGAACAAATACAAATTAAATTCATGGAATTAAAAACTACATTATTTAAAAAATTAGTTTTTACAGTAATATTCACTTTTGTTTGGATAGTTTTGCTTTTATGGACCATTCATGTTTATATCCCCATAGAATTTTATAAGAAATTCTTTTCTATCCTTACAATTATTATAATACCAGTGATATTATTCTTATGTTTGACCTGTATATTTTTATTATCAGTATATAAAAAAGAAAAAGTATTTTTACTTTCTCCTAGAATTGGTATAAAACTTTTAAGAAAGATATATCCTTTCATCTCTGCTATAGCTGCTTTTTATAATTATGATAGATTTTTCATTAAACAACTTTTTATTTCAATTAATAATATTTTTGTTAATGATTTAAAATTAAAAGTATCTTTTTCGGATATACTAGTTTTAATACCTCATTGTATTCAAAACTATAATTGTAATATAAAAGTTACTTCTGATTTTATTGCCTGTAAAGAGTGTGGTAAATGTAATATTTCAGAACT
This sequence comes from Candidatus Epulonipiscium sp., assembly GCA_012518815.1. Lineage (GTDB taxonomy): Bacteria > Bacillota > Clostridia > Lachnospirales > Defluviitaleaceae > JAAYML01. The sequence continues at coordinate 44,989 of JAAYRK010000052.1, forward strand.
AAAAAAACTAAAAAATAAATATGGTTGTAACCTGGCTATTGCCACAGGAGGAACTATAGCAAGAAAAAAGGTTAAAGAATTTAATCCTAAATACATAATTGCTGTTGCTTGTGAAAGAGATTTAATTAGCGGTATATTAGACATCAAAAGCATTCCAGTTTTTGGTCTTTTAAATGAACGTCCAAACGGACCCTGTATCAATACTACAGTAGATATTAGTAAAATTGAAAATCAGCTTAAAAAGTTTACCATGACGATAGATAAGGAGAGATAGTATGTATATTGATATAACTTATATAATTCTTGTTTTACCAGCAATTCTTTTGACTCTTTATGCTCAAGCTAAAGTAAAATCAACTTTCAATAAATATTTAAGAGTGTCAAATTCAAGGGGTGTTACAGGAGTAGAAGCGGCAAGAGCCATACTTCAAAATCAAGGCATACATGATGTTAATATTGAAAGAGCAGATGGGCATTATACAGATCATTATGACCCTAGAACTAAAACTATTAGATTGTCTTCTCCTGTATATGATGGTGCAACTATTACATCAGTAGGGGTTGCTGCCCATGAAGTAGGTCATGCCATACAACACAATACAAGCTATTCCTTCTTAGTTATAAGGCATTCAATTTTTCCAGTTGTAAATATTAGCTCAAGATTAGCTATGCCTTTAATATTATTAGGATTATTATTTTCTAATAGTTTGGTGGCAATAGGAATCTTGTTATTTTCAGCAGTAGTTTTATTTCAATTAGTTACCTTACCTGTAGAATTTAATGCATCTAAAAGGGCTTTAGCAGCCTTGGAAGGACAAGGTATTTTATCAGATAGTGAAATAAGACCTGTAAGAAAAGTTTTAAGTGCTGCTGCTCTTACTTATGTTGCAGCAGCAGCTGTTGCTGTAGCTAATTTACTTCGTTTATTAATTCTCTTTACTGGTGGCAATCGTAGAAGAAGGTAATATAAGAAAGCGTTACTTAGTAACGCTTTTTATCATGAATCATAAATTAATTATTTTAAAAAGTTTATGATATTAAATATATAAATTATACATTGGGGAGTAATAAAATGGAGAAATTAAATCCAAGAGAAATAGCAGTCAATATTATTTCTGAAATTAATGAAGAAGGTGCCTATAGCAATATATCACTTAAAGAAAATTTCAGTAATTATCGCCATTTAACTGATTTGGATAAAGCTTTCATTACAACGATTGTAAATGGAACAATTAGATACCTTCTTACAATTGATTATGTAATAAATCAATTTTCAAAAACAAAAACAAAGAAAATGAAAGCTGTTATAAGAAGTATCTTAAGGTCTTCTGTTTACCAGATATTATTTATGGATAAAGTTCCAGCTTCAGCAGCTTGTAATGAAGCAGTCAAAATTACAAAAAGAAGAGGTTTAAGCGGTTTAGCTGGCTTTGTAAATGGAGTTCTTAGAAATATTTCTCGTAATAAGGATAATATTATTTATCCAGATCCACATAAGGATTTTATAAATTATTTGTCTATTAAACATTCATTCCCTAAATGGATTATAGAATATTGGCTAGACCATTATTCCAAAGAATTTGTAGAAGAATTATGTCATGCATCTAATATAAATCCTAAAGTTAGTATACGTTGTAATTTATTAAAAAGTGATGTAGATTCCTTAACAGATAGCTTGTTAAAAGAGAATATTGATGTTTCTAAAGGACTATATTTAAAAGAAGCTCTTTATATTTCTAAGACATCTTCCATAAGTGAATTAGATTCTTTTAAAAAAGGCTTATTTCAAGTTCAAGACGAAAGTTCAATGTTAGTAGGACATATAGTTAATCCCAAAGTAGGAGAAAAAATTCTTGATGTATGCAGTGCTCCTGGAGGAAAATCAACTCACTTAGCTGAGTTAATGAATAATAAAGGTTATATATTGGCACGGGACATCCATGAAAATAAATTAAATTTAGTTAAATCATCTGCTAAAAGACTAGGAATTGATATTATTGAAAGTCAAGTAAAAGATGCAAGTGCAATTGATGAAAAAATGCTTAATAAAATGGATAAAGTCTTAGTAGATGCACCTTGTTCAGGACTTGGCATAATCCGCAAAAAACCGGATATCAAATGGAAAAAAGAAAATAGTGATTTGAAGGAATTAATTGGTATACAAAGGAGAATCCTGGAGGTTTCTTCAAAGTATGTAAATAAAGATGGTGTTTTAGTATACAGTACCTGTACTATATCTGAAAAAGAAAATCTTGAAAATATAGAATGGTTTATTAAAAATTTTGATTTTGTTTTAGAAGACATAGATCCTTACATTCCCAAAAAGCTTCAAAATGAAAACTCAAAACAAGGATATATAAAGTTATACCCTCATATTCATAATACGGATGGTTTTTTTATTGCAAGACTTAGGCGAAAAAATTAGGAGGTTAAAATGCAAGAGATAGATATTGCTTCATTAACTATAGAAGAAGTAAAAAACTTAATAGTAGAAATAGGTGAAAAAGAATTTCGTGGAGAACAGATATTTCATTGGATTCACGGGAAAAGGATAGAAAGCTTTGATGAAATGACAAATCTTTCAAAGAGATTAAGAGAAAAACTTAAAAATAATTATGAATTGAATTTACTTAGTATTGAAGAAAAATATGTTTCTAAAATTGACAATACAACAAAATACTTGTTTAGTTTAAAGGATAATAATATAATAGAAAGTGTTTTAATGAGATATAATTACGGTAATACTGCTTGTATTTCATCACAAGTAGGCTGTAGAATGGGATGTGCTTTTTGTGCATCTACATTAGGAGGCTTAATTCGTAACCTTACTGCTGGAGAAATGGCAGGACAAATTTATAAAATTGAAAAAGACAGCAATATAAAAATATCTAATATTGTTATTATGGGTAGTGGTGAACCCTTAGATAATTTGGAGAGTATCCTTTCATTTATTAAGATAATAAATCATCCTAAAGCTGCCAATATAGGCCAAAGACATATTACCTTATCTACTTGTGGTCTAGTAGATAAAATTTATACTTTAGCAAATAAAAATTTACAGATTACTTTAGCAATATCTTTACATGGACCTAATGATAAAGTTCGTCAAGAAATAATGCCTATTGCTAAAAAATATTCTATAGATGAACTATTAAAAGCTTGTTCTTATTATATAATGAAAACCCATCGAAGAATAACTTTTGAATATGCTTTGATAAATCAGTTAAATGACCAAGAAGAATATGCTTTTGAGCTAGCTGATAAGTTAAAGGGTTTATTATGCCATGTGAATTTAATTCCTATGAATCCTGTAAAAGAAACTAATTTTAAAGAAAGTAATAAAGATACTATAAAAAAGTTTAAAGAAATATTAGAATCAAAGGGTATTCAAACTACTGTAAGAAGAAGATTAGGAAGCGATATTGATGCTGCTTGCGGACAATTAAGAAGAAGGTATTTGGAAATGAAATGAGGTGGAAAAATGATTATTTCAGCTGGAAAATGCCACATTGGAAAACATAGAAATAAAAATGAAGATGCTATTTTTTTACATGATAGTCAATACGGTTGTCTTCCCAATCTCTATATTGTCGCTGATGGCATGGGAGGACATTTGGCAGGAGAGTATGCAAGTACCTTTGCAATACAAAGTTTTTGTGAGTATGTAAATATGCATAAAGACGATAGTATTTCTGCTGAAAATTTGAAGTCTTTTTTATATGATGCCATCCTTTATACAAATAATAAAGTATATGAAAAATCAAAAGAAGATGATAATTTTAAAGGAATGGGTACGACATTTATAGTATCAGTTTTTTTAGCTGATAAAATATATGTGGCTCATGTTGGAGATAGCAGAGTCTATATTATTCAAGATGATAAAATCTATCAGTTGACCTTAGACCATTCTTATGTAGAAGAAATGGTTAGAAAAGGTGAAATTACTGAAAAAGAAGCAATAAATCATCCTAATAGAAATATTATTACTCGAGCTGTAGGAACAAATTCTACAGTAGATGTTGATTTTTATACTGCAGATATTAATGATGGTACTTTTACACTTATGTGTTCTGATGGTTTATCTAATATGCTTGAAGAAGAAGAAATTTTACATATTATTAAAGAAAACGAGGACTTGGAAACAATAACTCAGGCATTGGTAGACAAAGCCAATGAAAAGGGAGGATTCGATAATATTTCCGTAATCATAATAAGGGGAAGAGAAGGAAGGTGAGAATATGCTGCAGAAAGGATATATATTAAGTAATCGCTATGAAATAATTGAAAAAATTGGTGCTGGTGGAATGTCCATAGTATATAAGGCAAAATGTAATAAATTGCAGCGTTATGTAGCAATAAAAGTATTAAGAGAAGAATTCGTTAGCGATGAGGAGTTTGTATCTAGATTTAGGGTAGAAGCACAATCAGCTGCAAGCTTATCTCATCCTAATATATTAAATATTTATGATGTAGGAAATGAAGAAGATCTATATTATATTGTCATGGAATATATACAGGGCAAAACCTTAAAAGAAATTATTGATGAAGAAGCTCCCTTTTCTTCTACAAAAACATTAAAGTTTGGTATAGATATTGCATCTGCCCTTCAGCATGCTCATAAAAACAATATTATTCATAGAGATATTAAACCTCAAAATATATTAGTAACGGATGAAGGTGTCTTAAAGGTTGCAGATTTTGGTATCGCTAGAGCTGTCGATTCTTCTACAGTTGTTACAACTGGAAATGCCATTGGCTCTGTACATTATTTTTCTCCTGAACAAGCAAGGGGAGGCTATATTGACAAAACAAGTGATATATATTCATTGGGAATTGTTTTGTATGAGATGATAACAAAATCTTTACCTTTTGAAGGAGAAAGTCCAGTTACTGTAGCACTAAAACACATTAACGAGGAGCTTCCTTCTCCATCAAGTATAAATTCTCATATCTTTCCAAGCCTTGAAGACATTATTATAAAAGCAACTCAGAAAAAGACAGATAATAGATATAAAGATATCGATGAAATGATTAAGGATATGGAAAGAGCTATAGATGAACCTAATGGAAAGTTTGTTAATAAGAGAAATGTAATAGATTCTCCTACTATTGAAATGACAAAAGACGATATGAAAATTATAAGAGGAGAACAAAAATATAGCAACGATAAAGATATTGATATGGAAAAGACCATTGAGAGTGATTTTGAAAATTATGATGAAGATTATAACCAAGACGATGAAGATATTGATATGGAAGATGAATATGAAGAAAAAAATCCTAAGGAAAAATGGGTTTTGGTAGGAGCAGTATTTACTTCGTTTATTATTATTGTAATTTTAAGTGCTGTAGGTATTAATTTAATAAAAAATTATTTAACACCTAAAGTTGTAGAAGTTCCGTCATTAATTGATATGACTGTAGAAGAAGCAAAGAAATTATTAGAAGAAAAAAAATTAGTATTAGTCGAAGCTGAAGAAATATATGATGATGATATCGAGGAAGGAAGAATTGCTTTTCAAGATCCACAAGAAGGAACTGTAATTAATTTAAACTCTGAGGTAGTAGTAAAGGTTAGTAAAGGCTATCAAACTTTTGAAGTGCCTAATGTAGTGGATTATGATTATGACTCAGCTATAAGGAAGTTAGAAGAATACTTTAATGTCTCTGTCGATTCTCAATATAGTGATATAGTGCCTGAAAATCATATTATTGCACAAAATCCTAAAGAAGGTACTCTGCTCAAATCTGGTGAAACAGTAAGAATCACCATTAGTTTAGGAGAAGAAGTTCAGACAGTTCCTGTACCAAGGGTAGTTAATTTATCCGAAGAGGCAGCTGTAAACCAGCTTCTTAATGCAGGGCTGACTGTGGGTAGCAGGACCTATGTACCTAATGATGAAGTAGAAAAAGGTTATGTAATTAGTCAAGGAGTTGCTCAAGGGGAAATGGTAAGAGCAGGGTATGCTGTAGATTTGGTTATCAGTGAAGGAATGCAAAAGACTGATGAAGAGGAAACTCCAACTCCAACTACTAATGCACCTGTTGAAAAAGTCATTGAAATTATGGCTCCAACAGATATAGATACTCAGCTTGTAAATGTTAAAGTTAGACTCAATAGAGAAAATCAATTTGCATATGACAATAACCATGATATTTCAGAGTTTCCTATTAAAGTTCCGATTGCTGGATATGGAGAGGGATTTATTGAAGTATATATAAATGATGTTATAAAGTATAGAGAATCCATAACATTCAATAATCCTGTAAATACTACGGAGGAAACAGAATGATAATAGGAACTATAGTAAAAGGTATTGCTGGTTTTTATTACGTAAAAGTTAATGAAACAATATATGAATGCAAGGCCAAAGGAGTATTTAGAAATATCAATATAACTCCATATGTAGGGGATAAAGTTGAGATAGTTCTTTTAGATGAGGAAAATCGAGGTAATATTGTTAAAATATTACCTCGCAGAAATTGCATGATTCGGCCTCCAGCATCCAATATTGACCAAGCTGTTATTGTGTTTTCTATAAAAAATCCAAATCCCAATCTTCAGCTTTTAGACAGATTTTTAGTACTAGCTGAAGAACAACAATTAGATATTATAATTTGTATAAATAAAATTGACTTAGAAGAAGATGAAAATGCTTGTAAAGATTTAGAATTTGTTTACAAAAAAGCAGGTTACAAGACTATATTAACAAGTACTGTGTCTGATATAGGTATTTTGGATTTAAAAGAAGCCTTAGCCAATAAAACAACTATTTTTGCTGGTCCTTCAGGAGTAGGAAAGTCTTCCTTATTAAATTCTGTAAATCCTTCGTTAAAATTAGAAACAGGAAAGATTAGTGAAAAAATAAAAAGAGGAAGACATACTACAAGACATGTAGAACTTTTATCATTGGATAATGGAGGATATGTTTTGGATACTCCTGGCTTTAGCTCCCTTAGCCTTACTCATATGGATTCAGTTAAACTTCAAGATTATTATAGGGAGTTTATTCCATATAATAATTCTTGTAAATTTGTCCCTTGTAGTCATATTCATGAGCCTGAGTGTAAAATCAAAGAAATGGTAGAAAAAGGGCATATTGATATGGAAAGATACGAGCGTTATATTAAGCTCTATAATGAACTTGAATCCAATGAGCAAAGGAGATGGAAAAAGTGAAGGTATTAATTTTTGCTGGTGGAGATATTGAGGATTATTCCTTTGTAAATCAGTATGTAAATATTTCGGATTATATTATCTGTGCGGATAGTGGTATTGGACATACAAGAAAAATTAATTTGCTTCCAGATTTAATTGTAGGAGATTTTGATTCCGCTTCCCAGGAAGATATAAATTATTATAGGGAAAAAGATATAGATATTAAAAATTTTCCTACTAGAAAAGATAAAACAGATACAGAAATTGCCTTAGACATGGCTATAGAAAAAGGAGCAAAAAAGATTTACATTATAGGCGGCACTGGGACACGTTTGGATCACAGCTTGGGAAACATACACTTGCTATATTATGCCTTGCAAAAAAATGTATCGGCTGTGCTTATAAATCAAAATAATATAGTTCATTTAATTGATAAGGAAATTATTATTAGTGGTGAAAAAGGAAGCATTATTTCCCTTATTCCTTTTTCATTAGAAGTAAAAGGAGTTTTTACAAAAGGGTTAGATTATTCATTAAAAGATGCTGTACTTTATAGTGGCAGTTCTTATGGAATTAGTAATGTTATGACTTCCTCAACGGCGACTATAGCTATAAAGTCAGGATTTCTTTTAATTATTCAAGAATTAAAAGATTAAAGGTCTCAATTTAATTGAGGCCTTTTTTATCTGCACAAATTTTTAAATCCTTGAATAAAATATAATGAATAAGTTAAAGGAAGTAGAAGGATATGAAAAGCAGGGTACTTGGATTATTTCTTTTTGCAATAGGAATGGGAATGCTCCTAGTTTTTCTTATTCCAGGAACAAGTTTTATTATCATTATAGCAATATTTCTTGTGTTTTTAGGATATGCATTTTTTAAAAAATATTAGTGAGGTGAAAAAAATGAGGATAATGGTAATTAAAATGCCCAAAATAATAGGAAAGATAATTAAAAAAATATGTGGAATAAAGGATTAATAGATAAAAAAAACAAAGCTCTTTTGAACTTTGTTTTTAAAGCTTATTAAATTAGTTTGCACGTGTAACGGCGTCAGAACGTAAACATCTAGTACAAACATTGATTCTTTTTGCAGCTCCGTTAACCAATACTTTTACTTTTTTGATATTTGGTTTCCATTTTTTATTAGATCTTCTATGAGAGTGACTCACTTGTATACCAAAGTGCACACCTTTTTGACAAATTTCACATTTTGCCATAGCACTACACCTCCTTTATATCCATAGCCCTAAGAACACAACAAGGATATTTTATCAGATAGTAATAAATAATGCAAGAAAAATTCTAGCTATATTATTTACAATTCTATTTTGAAAAATAATAAAAAATGATATAATATATAATAAAGTTTTAATGAAAAGAAAATTACTCAGGAGGGTTAATATGTCTGGTAAAATTGTGAATGAGTACGGTAATGTTTTTATAGAGAATGAAGTCATTGCTCGTATAGCCGGTTTGGCAGCAATAGAATGTTATGGTATAGTAGGTATGGCAATAAAAAATGTTACCGACGGTTTGGTTCAACTGCTAAAGCGGGAAAGCCTTACAAAAGGTGTTAAAGTAAATGTTGAAGACAATGGTGTAACCATAGATTTTCATGTTATCGTGGAATATGGCACAAAAATTTCAGCAGTAGCAGATAATTTGATTAGTACAGTTAAGTATAAAGTCGAAGAATTCATTGGTTTAGAAGTTAAAAAAATAAACATATTTGTCGAAGGTGTCAGAGTAGACAATTAAAAGGTACAAAGGAGGCAGCAAAGTGAATATTTCGAAGATTGACGGAGAAATGTTAAAACGGATGATAATAGCCGGTGCTAATAATTTAGAGAAAAAGAAACAAATAGTAGATGAGTTAAACGTATTTCCAGTTCCTGACGGAGATACAGGAACAAATATGTATTTAACAGTGCTGGCTGCGGCAAGAGAAGTAGAAAAAGCCCAGTCCAATGATATATTTGAGATTTCAAAAGCAGCAGCTTCTGGTTCTTTAAGAGGTGCAAGAGGTAATTCAGGAGTTATTTTATCTCAATTATTTAGAGGTTTTTCAAAAGGACTTCAAGGACATTCTGATGCAGATACAAAGATTTTGGCAAATGCCTTTGAATCAGGAGTTAAAACTGCTTATAAAGCAGTAATGAAGCCAAAAGAAGGAACAATTCTAACCGTAGCAAGAGGTATTGCAGATGAAGCTCTTTCTATTGCAGAGGAAATAGAAGATATAGAAAGCTTTTTACAAGATGTATTTGCCCATGGCCACGCAGTATTAAAGAAGACTCCAGATATGCTTCCAGTTTTAAAGCAAGCAGGAGTTGTCGATGCAGGTGGAAGAGGACTTTTAGAAATTTTTGAGGGAGCTATTTCTGCTCTTTATACTACTGGAGATGTTTCCTTAGTAGAAGGGACTTCGGCTTCTACTGCTGCTGCACCTTATTCTGCTCTGGCTTCCGTTAGTCATGAAGAAATTACTTTTGGATATTGTACAGAGTTTATTATTAATTGTTCAGATAACAATGAAGCTTCGGCAGAGGAATTAAGGCAGTATTTAAATACTCTTGGGGATTCCATAGTTGTAGTAGAAGATGATGAGGTGATTAAGATTCATGTACATACAAATCACCCTGGAAAGGCTCTTGAAAAAGCTTTAAGCTATGGACCACTAACTAATATAAAAATTGATAATATGAGAGAACAACATACAAGTCATATCAATTTTAAAAAGAGTGAAGATAAAATAGAAGTTACTGCGTCAGAAAAGAAAGAAATAGGTTTTATAGCTGTATCTACAGGAGATGGTATTAAAGAAATATTTAAAGGTTTAGGAGTTGATTATGTACTTCAGGGCGGTCAAACGATGAACCCTAGTACTGAAGACATATTAAATGCTGTAGAAAAAGTAAATGCTGATACAATAATTGTTTTACCTAATAATAAGAATATTATTTTAGCTGCAGAGCAAGCTCAAAAGCTATCAAAAGAAAAGAAAATAGAGGTTATTCCTTCAAAAACTATACCTCAAGGAATTGCTGCTATGATAGGATATGAGCCTAATAGGACTATAGAAGATACCCTTGAATCTATGAATGAATCTATGTCATATGTAAAGACAGGACAGATCACTTTTGCAGTAAGAGATACAGTTATTGGTGATAGAGAAATTAAAGAAGGAAATGTATTAGGTATTATTGAAGGAGATATAGCTGTAGTTTCCGATGATTTGGATAAAGCTACTTTAGAACTTATAGACAAAATTGTAGATGATGAAAGTGAAATTGTAAGCATTTATTATGGAGAAGATATAGAAGAAAGCCAAACTCTTAAGATAAGAAAATATATTGAAGAAGTTTATCCAGATTGTGAAGTAGAAATCCATTATGGAGGTCAACCACTTTATTATTATATTTTCTCTGTAGAATAAAATTATTTTAGGGCACCCAACAGGGTGCCTTTAAAACATCATGAAAGGGGTTTTTTATGAATCTTTCCGATCCCGTAGACATTCTTAAAGGTGTCGGGGAACAAACTCGTAAAAAGCTTAATAAATTAGATATTTATAGCATAGAAGATTTATTATATCATTTTCCAAGAGAATATGAAGACAGGTCTAAAATAATAAAAATAAATGAAATTGCTTTTAATGAATCTAACACAATAATAGCCAAAATTGCCAGTATTCCACAAAACGAAAAAAAAGGAAGGCTTGTAATTACAAAAGTTAAAATAAAAGATGAAACAGGGACAATTTTTGCTGTTTGGTATGGACAAGCTTATTTAAAAAAACAATTTAATATAAACGAGAGCTATATATTTACTGGAAAGGTTTTATATAAATATGGCAAAATTCAAATGGAGTCACCGGAATTTGAGAGATATGATGGAAAAGAAGTTCTTTCTTCAGGTAGGATTATTCCTATTTATCCTGCTACGTATAAATTGTCTCAAAAAATAATACGTCAATTGATTTATCAAGCAATAAAAGAAACAAAAAATCAATTACTTGAATTTTTGCCTAAATGGATACGGAAAAAATATCAAATAGCTGATTACAATTATTCAATTCTTAATATTCATTTTCCTGAGTCTTTGGAGGACTTTTTTGTTTCAAGAGAGCGTTTAGTATTTGAAGAATTATTTATTTTGCAAACAGGTTTATTAAGAATTAAGAATAAAATCAAAGATAATAAGAGAGCTATAAAATTTAATGACATTGAAGAAGTTAAAGATTTAATAGACAATTTACCTTTTAAATTGACTAAGGCACAAATAAAGGTATTTGATGAAATTAAAAAGGATATGCTATCTGACAAGTCAATGAATCGTTTAATCCAGGGTGATGTGGGCTCTGGTAAAACAGTTATAGCTGCATTGGCCCTTTATATTGCTGTAAAAAATAATTATCAAGGGGTTATGATGGCACCAACAGAAGTTTTAGCCAGTCAGCATTATCAAGGACTAATTTCTTTATTTGAAAAAGAAAATATCAAAATAGGCTTGCTTACTGGTTCTTTAACCAAAAAGAATAAAGAACTTCTTTTAAAAGAAATAGAAGAAGGAACTATTAATATTGTTATAGGAACCCATGCTCTAATTCAAGAAAAGGTTGTTTTTAAATCTTTAGGCCTAGTTATTACTGATGAGCAGCATCGCTTTGGAGTAGCACAAAGAAGGCTCTTGTTTGAAAAAGGTTCAAATCCTGATGTTCTTGTAATGACGGCTACACCAATTCCTAGAACCTTAGCATTAATTTTATATGGTGATTTAGATATTTCAATAATTGATGAACTGCCCCCAGGCAGACAAAAAATAGATACTTATTGTGTCGATTCATCATATAGGGAAAGAATTTATAAATTCATAAAAAAAGAATTAGATACTGGAAGACAAGCTTATATAATCTGTCCAGCAGTTGAAGAATCAGAAATTGAAGGACTCCAATCGGTAATTAATTATACTGAACAAATAAAAAATGAATTTAAAGAGTATAGAGTTAGCTTTCTTTATGGAAAAATGAAGGCAAAAGAAAAGCAGAAGATTATGGAAGACTTTCTTAGCGGCGAAATACAAATATTAGTTTCTACTACGGTTGTTGAAGTTGGAGTAAATGTTCCCAATGCAAGCATTATGCTTATCGAGAATGCAGAAAGATTTGGTTTATCTCAACTTCATCAACTTAGAGGAAGAGTTGGAAGAAGCATTCATAAATCCTATTGCATTTTAATAACTGATTCGAAAAGTAAAATAGCAAAAGAAAGAATGAAAGTCATGGAAAAAACTAATGATGGTTTTAAAATATCTGAAACCGATTTACATTTAAGAGGACCAGGAGAATTTTTTGGTACCCGTCAACATGGGATTCCTGATTTAAAAATTGCTAATTTATATAAAGATATAGACATTTTAAAAAAAGTTCAAGATGCTTCAAAGGAATTATTAAAAGCTGACCCCAATTTAGAAGCTGATGATCACCTTTTATTAAAAGAAAAAATAGATAAATTTTTTGAAGAAAAAACAAAAAATATATCCCTATAGAACTAACATAAATTACCATTATATTCGACAAAAAATTGCACATAATATGAATGTACCTTAAATAAGGTATTAATAAAGGGTGAAATTCTAAAGGAGGTAATATTATGGCAAGTAGAAACCGTAAAGCAGTTCCTGAAGCTAGAGCAGCCCTTGACAAATTTAAGTATGAAGTAGCAAACGAAATTGGAGTACCTTTAAAGCAAGGATATAATGGAGACTTAACTTCTGCTCAAAATGGTTCTGTTGGCGGATACATGGTTAAAAAAATGATTGAGCAACAAGAACGTCAAATGGCAGGAAATGCACCTCTTCAATAAATAAAAGAATAAAAAAGGAATGGCAATAATGTCATTCCTTTTTTTATAATAGATAATTACATCGATAAAAATATCGATGTAATTAGGGAGAGGAAACAGAAAGATTATTTGAGGATTCGTTATTATTATGAACATTATAATTGACTTTTATTCAGTTTATTATTAAATTATAGTTATGAAGTAATTTTTCTTATTTTGATATAAATTGAATTTTTTATGTTTATATTGGAGGAATATGATTGAGAGTAATAGCCGGAACTGCTAAAGGACATAAGCTTAAAGCTCCAAAAGGAATGGATACCCGGCCTACCACGGACAAGATAAAAGAAACACTTTTTAATATGATTAGTCAAGATATTTATGATTCTAACTTTTTAGATTTATATAGTGGTACAGGAGCCATTGGGATAGAAGCATTGAGTAGAGGAGCAAAAAAGGCTGTATTTATTGATAAATCCCATATTTGTAAAATGATTATTGAAGATAATTTAATTCATACAAAATTAAAAGATAAAGGGATAATATATCAGATAGATGTTAGCAAAGGATTAGATATATTAAAAGAAAAAGACGAAAAATTCGATATAATTTTTATGGATCCTCCTTATTGGGATAATAACATAGAAAAAATATTAGAAAAAATTGTAAGACTAAATCTTATTTCTCCTATAGGATATATTATTGTTGAGCATTCTTCAGAAAAAGATATACAAAATCTTTATAGATTGCAAATATGGAAAGAAAAAGTTTTCAAGACGACAAGGATGACTTTCCTAAAAATACTGGAGGAATCATTATGAAAATAGCAATTTATCCTGGTAGCTTTGATCCAGTTACTAATGGACATATTGATATTATTTTTAGAGCTTCTGCTATGGTAGACAAGTTAATTATTGGTGTTTTATCCAATGTAAAAAAACAGCCCTTGTTAACTGTAGAAGAGCGTATTGCTCTTTTAGAAGCTACTACTCATAAATATTTAAAAAATGTTGAGGTAGAAGCCTTTTCGGGTTTATTAGTAGATTTTGCTGCAAAGAAAAATGCTTCAATTATTGTAAGAGGTTTACGGGCAATGTCTGATTTTGAATATGAGCTTCAAATGGCTCAAACTAATCGAAACTTAAACAAAAATATTGAAACCATTTTTCTAGCTACAAACGTTCATTATTCTTTTTTAAGTTCTAGTGTTGTAAAAGAAATTGCAATGTTTGGCGGAGATATTAATTCATTAGTACCGCCTGTAGTTGAGGAATATCTTAAGACAAAATTTATGTGAGGTGGGATAGTATGGATAGTATTTTACAATTGTTAGAAGCTATTGAAGATATTTTAGACTCCAGCAACGCAGTACCTTTTACAGGAAAGGTAATGGTTGACAAGGAAGAGTTATATGAGCTTATTACAGATATCCGTCTAAAATTGCCTAATGAAATCAAGCAGTCTAAATGGGTTATTGAAGAAAGAAATAAAATACTTATTGATGCTCAAAAAGAAGCTGAAAATACAATAAAAGAAGCAGATGCTAAATTAGCTAAATTGGTTGATGAGCATGAAATTACAAAAAGGGCATATGAACAAGCTGAAGAAATTATTGAAAGTGCAAAGCAAAATGCAAGGGAAATGCGTTTAGGAGCTTTAGACTATGCTGATGAAGTATTATTAGCAGTAGAAAATAACTTAAAACAAGCTTTAGAAGCTATACATAATCGCAATATGGAATTAGAAGATAGTTTAGGAAATGTAATTAGTACTATTTATTCAAACCGTCAAGAGTTAAAAGGAAATACACAAAAGTAATTTTATATTTAGTTTTTATTACTTTGAAAGATATTAATATTAATTATTATAAAAAGAATACAGATAGAAGCACAAAAATAAGGTCCTATTTTAAACCACAGATTATTTGTAAAGGAATCTGAGACAGTTTTAAAAACAGATTGACTATAACTAGTTATTTTTACAAATTGAGGGTACAATAATATCGAATAAATAAATGCAATTAATCCTTGTATTAGTTTTGAATAGCTATAAACTAAAATGTTAATATCTGAAGAACTAATGACAGTTATTGTTTGCATAAGCACAGATATTCCACCAAAAGCAATTAAAAAGCTTACTAAGGCAAGTTCTTGGCAAATGGTAGATGAATTTAGGCTAATCCTACTAATACCATTAGTAATTTCAATTATTCCTAGAACTAAAGAGGAGATTAAATTAGGATTTAAGCCTATAGTATTAAAAAAGGGTTTTAGCAATTTAGTTGATAAATTTAATAGAGAAGATAATTCAAGAAGTTGTGATATTACAGAAAAAACTATTACAAACCCACCTATTTGAACAATAGTCTCCATAGAATTTAAAATACTTTCTTTAAGGATTAATCCAATTTTTTTTGAATTAGTTTTTTGTATGATTAATAGTTGATTTAGGGATTTCTTTATAATATTTTTGTATTTTTTTCTCTTGATTGATTTTTCTCTTTTGTAGAAACTAAAGAGTATGCCTACAGTTAATGAAGAAAGATAATGAACAATTAATAAAAAAACACCTATTTCGGGTTTAGAAAGCATACCGGCAGATACGGCCCCCAAAATAAATAAGGGGCCGCTATTATTTGTAAAGGAAACAAGACGTTGGGCTTCAATTTGACTAATTTTGCCCTTAGACCGTAAATCTGAGCTTATTTTAGCACCCATAGGATATCCAGATATAAGGCCCATAATCCAAGGGAAGGCACCTTCGCCAGGCACATTAAAGATTGGTCCCATAACAGGTTCAAAAATAATACCTATAAAATGAACTACTCCTAATTCTATTAATAAATAAGTAGCTACCATAAAAGGAAACAAAGAAGGGAATAGCGTATTAAACCATAATTGAATTCCTTTTTTAGAAGAAGTAAGGACTTCTTGAGGGAAGATTAGTATTCCTGCTGTAACTAAAATGATAATTAATATAGTAATAAGTTTAGATGATGATATAAAATGCTTATTCTTCATCATATCCCTCAATTTAAATTATCTTTTATCCTTATATAAATATGTTTTATAAATAGATATTAATACATTGTTTATTTATTAATAATTATTAAAGGAGATGAGAATTCTAAGCCTCCTATTCTTTGAGAAACTTTTGGATAATGTAGGCTGTAAATATCTGTAGCATATATTTCTTTTTCAAGCATTTTTTTAGGAAGTCCTTGTAAATTCACATATGACTTTTTTATGTTGGATATTATTGGGAGATTAGAATTAAGTTTTAATTTTTTTAATAAGGGGGATGCAGTTTTTCTAAAGCCAAGAATTCTTATATATTGAGGTCCTCCGTTATTATGAAAGTCCCAAAAATCTTTAGAATATATTTGTAAAAGCATATTCAATAGTGCTCTTTGAATTTTTGTTAAAGTATATCTTTTAGTTTTAATTGATTTAGTTAAATCATTAATATAAAAATGATTCATTCCTGATTTTATTATTCTATTTTCTAAGCCCTCATCAATCTCCATTATCTTACTTATTGTTTCTGGGGGCATAGTTTTAAGTAGATATTGCAATTCAAAGGAAAAATCATTGTAATAAACTGGGGCTTTGCCTAAGTTTATGGATTCAAGAAATAAATCGGCACATTTTTTGGGCATTGTTTTATATAAAATGCTATAGTCATTATTTTTAAGGGAATTTCTTATTCCTGTTGCTGAAGCAAAAATAGAATCAAGCTGGGTAGAGTTGTATGAAGCCCCTTGCCTTTTAATTGTAAAAACTTCAATAGGACTTTTTAATAGCTTTAGAGCCTTTAAATATTCAATGGCCAAAATATTATTAGAAGAAGAAAGGATTTTATTTAATTCTTCTTTTGGAATATTAATTTTTTTATCTATAAACTCACTTATTAAGGCTTTATTTCTTGCAAGAGGGAAAGCAAGACCCTTAGATACATATGCTTTTAGTTTCATTTTATAATGGTCGGATTCAAAGAATAAAAAATCAGCTATTTGTGATAATAAATCTATAGAGCCTAATTCACTGCCAAAGGATATGCAGTCAGTGATATTTGAATGATGTAGTATAGATATGGCTCCAAAGGCAAAAAATTCGGCACTGGACGTAGCGTATACTACAGGTAATTCAAGAACCAAATCAGCTCCTGCTTCTAAAGCCATTTTGGTTCTTGTCCATTTATCAACTATAGCAGGTTCGCCCCTTTGGACATAATTGCCGCTCATTACCACAACAGTAAAATCAGAATTCGTTATTTTTTTTGATTCTTCTAAATGATAAAGATGACCGTTATGAAAAGGATTATACTCTGTAATCAGGCCTAATACTCTCATATTCATTCTCCTATAAAATTTATATTTATATTATTCTATTTTAACAATTTTGTGTCAATAATGCTGTCGAAAAACTAAAAAAAAAGATAAACTTTCTTTAAGACTATTGTATACAATAAGCAATTTGTTTATAATAAGTAAAGGAATATTATTGAGAGGAGTATTATTGTGGATTTTTTACAAACTATCAAGCAAAAAGCAAAAGCTGACAAAAAAACAATTGTATTACCCGAATCACAAGATTTAAGGGTTTTAAAAGCAACTGAAAAGATTATTAAAGAAGATTTAGCAAAGGTTATTTTAATTGGTAATGAAAAAGAAATATTAGAAAAAGCAGAGGGATTAAATATTTCTGGAGCTGAAATTATAGATCCAGGCTCATATGCCCAAATGAATGATTTTATAGATGCATTAGTTGAATTAAGAAAAAATAAAGGGATGACAAAAGAAAAGGCTACAGAATTACTACAAGATCCTTTATATTTTGGTGTCATGATGGTAAAAAAAGGAATCGCCCATGGTATGGTAGCTGGAGCTGTTAATTCTACAGCTGATGTACTTAGACCTTCTCTTCAAATTTTAAAAACTGCTCCTAATACAAAATTAGTTTCTTCATTTTTCGTAATGGTTGTACCTGATTGTGAATATGGAGAAAAAGGAGTATTTATTTTTTCTGATGCAGGTTTAGTACCAAATCCTAATTCTGAGGAGTTAGCTGCTATTGCTGTAAGCTCAGCAAAATCTTTCAAACATTTAGTAGGGGCGGAGCCAATTGTTGGAATGCTTTCATTTTCAACTAAAGGAAGTGCTTGTCACCCTGATGTAGATAAGGTTATTGAAGCAACAAAAATGGCAAAAGAGCTTGCTCCAGAGTTAAAAATAGATGGAGAATTCCAATTGGATGCTGCAATTGTTCCAAGTGTAGGGGCTAGCAAAGCACCAGATAGTGAAATTGCTGGAAAAGCAAATGTATTAATTTTCCCTGATTTAGATGCTGGTAATATTGGTTATAAATTAACTCAAAGAATAGCAAAAGCTGAAGCTTATGGTCCTATTACCCAAGGAATTGCAAAACCAGTTAATGATTTATCTAGAGGATGTACTGATGAAGATATTGTTGGTGTTGTAGCAATTACATGTGTACAAGCACAAATAAATGGCAAATAATAATTTATAAATTATAAGCACAACATATTTCTATTAATTTAGTTTTAGTTCGTTAAGCAAATTATTACTAAAAAATATTTAAAAATCAAATATATTATACGGGGAGACGATAATATGAATATTCTAGTAATTAATTGCGGCAGTTCTTCTTTGAAATATCAATTAATAAATATGAAAGAAGAAAAGGTATATGCTAAAGGAATATGTGACAGAATTGGAATTAACGGTTCTGTACTTAAACATACTCCTAATGGTAATGATACTGTTGTTAAAGAAGTATCTATGGTTAATCATAAAGATGCCGTAAGAGAAGTTTTATCTGCATTAACTCACGAAGAATACGGAGTTATTCAAAGTATGGAAGAAATAGCTGCTGTAGGTCACAGAGTTGTTCACGGGGGAGAAAAATTTAGTGGCTCAGTTATAATAGATGATGAGGTTATTAAAGCTATTGAAGAATGTAGTGATTTAGCTCCTTTACACAACCCACCAAACTTAATTGGAATTGAAGCATGTAGAAATTTAATGCCCAACACTCCTATGGTAGCAGTATTTGATACTGCATTCCATCAAACTATGCCAAGCAGGGCATATTTATATGCTATTCCTTATGAATTATATGAAGAACATAAAATCCGTAGATATGGTTTCCACGGAACTTCTCATAAATATGTAGCATATAGGGCTGCAGAATTATTAAATAAGCCAATTGAAGAATTAAAAATAGTAACTTGCCACCTAGGTAATGGAGCAAGTATATGTGCAGTGAAAGGTGGAAAGTCAATCGATACTAGTATGGGATTTACCCCCCTTGCAGGTTTGGTAATGGGAACACGCTGTGGAGATATTGACCCTGCTATTGTTGGTTTTTTAATGGATAAAGAACATATATCCTCAGAAGAAGTAGACAATATTTTAAATAAAAAATCAGGTATACTTGGTTTGTCTGGGGTATCTAGTGACTTTAGAGATATTGAAGATGCAATAGCAAAAGGAAATAAAAGAGCAGAAATGGCTATGGATGTATTTGTTTATACTGTGGCAAAATACATAGGTTCATATGCAGCTGCAATGAATGGCCTTGATGCAATTGTCTTTACAGCAGGCTTAGGTGAAAATAATAGTGAAGTAAGAAGAGATGTTTGTAAATATCTTGACTTTTTAGGCGTAAGTATAGATGAAGAAAGAAACAAATGCAGGGGAATAGAAAGGGATTTTACTGCCCAAGGAGCAAGAGTGCACACTTTAGTTATCCCTACCAATGAAGAATTGATGATTGCAAGGGAAACAAGAAATTTCTTAACAAAATAATTTATTGACAAATAATAAGCCTGTATGTATAATATCAAGAGTGAACCTGTAGAGGTGATAAAATGATACTAAATGTATCTAAAATTATTAATGTTCCTGGTGCCTCGATGGAATTGTCTTTTAATAAAAAGATTGATTTTATTGAGTTAGGAAAAGATAAGATTAGCTTAATTGAGCCAGTTGAATTTGTTGGTGAAATAAGTTGCACTGATGGAAAAGAACTTTTCCTCACTGGCAAACTTTCAACTGTTTTGGAATTGCCTTGTAACCGCTGTTTAGTAGCAGTGACAACGCCTATTTCCATAACTATAAATCAAAGATTTACACCTGATAGAACAGACAACTATAATGAAGATACTAATCTTATTGAAGGAACTGAGATAGATTTAAAGCCTGTTTTTATTAAAGAAATAATATTAAACATTCCTATGAAAACATTATGCAACGCTCATTGTAAAGGCCTGTGTTCAGTATGTGGACAAAATCTTAATAAAGAAATATGTGATTGTAATGAAGAACTACTTGATGAGCGCTTTGCTATATTAAAAACATTATTTAACGGGTCTAAGTAGTAAACCTAAGGAGGTGTAGAAATGGCTGTACCAAAGGGGAAAGTATCAAAATCTAGAAGAGATAAAAGAAAAGCAAATTGGAAATTAACTGCTCCTAATTTAGTTAAATGTGAAAAATGTGGAGAATTAATGATGCCTCATAGAGTGTGCAAAACATGTGGAACATATAATAAAAGAGTAGTATTAGATGTAGAGTAAGATTAAATAGACAGCATTTGCTGTCTTTTATTCTATAAAAAATAATATTTTAATAATAGCCTATTATGTCCTTAGGCGGAATGGAGGATAAGATGGCTGAAAAAATAATTATTGCTCTTGATGCAATGGGTGGGGATAATGCACCTTCTGAGATTGTAAAAGGAGCAGTAGCTGCTGCAAATGAGGATATCAAAATTATATTGGTTGGTGATGAAAATCAAATTAAGAATGAATTAAGCAAATATGATTATGATCCATCACAAATATCTATTCATCATGCTTCAGAAGTAATTAGCATGGAAGATTCCCCAGTTGCTGCAATAAGAAAAAAGAAGGATTCTTCAATGGTAGTAGGATTAAAGCTTCTAAAAGAAAAGGAAGTTGATACTTTTATATCAGCAGGAAGTACAGGTGCTTTGCTTGCAGGAGGAACTTTTTTAGTTGGTAGGGCAAAAGGAATTGAGCGGCCAGCTCTTGCACCCTTAATACCCAATAACAAGGGTTTTTCTCTACTAATTGACTGTGGAGCCAATATGGATGCAAAACCTGCATATTTAGCCCAATTTGCCCAAATGGGTTCGATATATATGGAAAGTGTTATGGGCATTAAGTCCCCTAAGGTTGCTCTTGTTAATGTAGGCGCTGAAGCGGAAAAAGGGAATCAATTAACTAAGGAAGCTTTTTCTTTATTGGAAGAATTAGATATTAATTTTATAGGAAATATTGAAGGAAGAGATATTCCTATGGGACTTGCAGATGTTATTGTCTGTGATGCATTTACAGGGAATGTCATCTTAAAACATACTGAAGGATTAGGACTTGCTTTATTTAATATTATTAAAGAAGAGCTTATGAAAGATACGCTTTCCAAAATTGGTGCATTGCTTTCAAAATCTGCATATAAGCGGGTTAAAAGACGTTTTGATTATACTGAATATGGTGGGGCACCTATGCTTGGCTTACAAGGTTTAGTAGTAAAAGCTCATGGGAGCTCTAATGCAAAAGCTATAAAAAGTGCCATTGAACAGGCAGTTAAATTTAAAAAAGAAAAGATAGTAGAAAAAATAGAGGAAAAAATAAATCAATAGCATTTTAATATTGACGGTTATAAGAGTATATACTATTATCAATGTATAATAAATTAATTAAATGAGGTGATAGGGTGGTTTTTGACAAAGTTAAAGAAATTATTGCTGAACAATTAAACATTTCTGAATCTGAAATTACAGAAGACACTTCATTTCAAGATGATATGGGTGCTGATTCATTGGATATATTTCAAATTATCATGGCATTAGAAGAAGAATTTGATATAGAAATATCAAATGAAGATGCAGAAAAAATTACTACTGTAAAAGATGCTGTTGATTATATTCAAAACATTATATCTGCAGAATAAAAGTCCTTATTAAGGACTTTTGTTTTGTAATAAGGCATAAAAATTTATTTATAAGTAAAAATTTTTTAAGCTAAGGGTAGATATATTTTGTTATAATACTTATTTGAAGGTGAAATGAATGGAAAGAGATAATAAAGACCTTATTGCGGAATTTGAAAAAATTATAGATTATACTTTTAAGGAAAAGAAATGGATTTTAGAAGCCTTAACCCATAGTTCATATTCTAATGAAAATAAAAAAAATAATATATCAGACAATGAAAGATTGGAGTTTCTTGGTGATGCAATCTTAGATTTAATTATAAGTGACTATCTTTTTAATTTATATCCTAATATGCCAGAAGGAGAACTAACCAAATTAAGATCTAGTATCGTATGTGAATTATCTTTAGCAGATGTAGCAAGAAAATATAATTTTGGTAAGTATCTTTTTTTAGGAAAGGGAGAAGAATTGTCTGGTGGAAGAGACCGCACTTCTACATTAGCAGATGCTTTTGAAGCTGTTTTGGGAGCAATATATATAGATGGTAAAATGGATAGTGCTATTAAATTTATAGAAAAAGTTTTGATGCCTTCAATAAAAGCAAAACAAGTATATAGAGATTATAAAACTATCTTGCAAGAAGAAATACAAAAATCAAGTCTTATACCACTCAAATACAATATTATTTCGGAGACAGGACCAGATCATAATAAAGAATTTTTTGTTGAGGTAAAACATTCTAATATCACTCTTGGAAAGGGTAAAGGAAAAAGCAAAAAGGAAGCGGAACAAAATGCTGCATACAATGCGTTGAATGCATACAATGGATTGAATAAGAAATGACTTTTATACTCGGATAAGAGGTGAATTAATTTATGTACTTAAAGAGGTTGGAAATTCAAGGATTTAAATCTTTTGCCGATCCTTTGAAATTGGACTTTAACAAAGAAATAACAGCAGTTGTTGGTCCAAATGGAAGTGGAAAAAGTAATATTGCTGATGCTCTTAGATGGGTATTGGGAGAACAAAGTCCTAAAACCCTTAGAGGAGCAAAGATGGAAGATGTTATTTTTTCAGGCACTCAAAATAGGAAACCCCTTGGTTTTGCAGAAGTATCTATTGTATTAGATAATTCTGAAGGAAAAATTCCAATTTCCTTTGAGGAAGTTAGGATTACAAGAAGGGTATATCGTTCAGGAGAAAGTGAGTATTTTATCAATAAGACTTCTTGTCGTTTAAAAGACATACATCAACTTTTTATGGATACGGGTGTAGGAAAAGAAGGCTATTCTATAATAGGACAAGGTCAGATTGATAGAATACTCAGTACAAAGCCTGAAGATAGAAGATTTTTATTTGAAGAAGCAGTTGGTATCGTAAAGTATAAAATTAGAAAACTTGAAGCTGAGAAAAAATTAGAACAAGAAAAGCAAAATCTTATCCGGGTAGAAGATATTATTTCTGAATTAGAAAATCAATTAGAGCCTTTAGCTTACCAAGCAGAAAAAGCTAGCAACTATTTAGAAATAAAAGAAAAATTAAAGCAAATAGAATTAAATTTATTTATTTACGAAGCAGATAATCAAAAGAAAGAATTAGATTCCCTTGAAGAAATACTATTAAACAATCAAGAAGAACTATCGCGGCAAAAAGAAATTCAATTGAAACAAAAAGAAGATTACGATCTAATAAAAAAGGAATTAGAGAACATAGAAAATCAAATATTTGAAAGTCAAAATACTATTTCAGATATTAGGACTAGTATTGAAAAAACAGAAGGAAATAATAAAGTTTTAAGTCAGCAAATAGATCATTGCTTATTAGATATTAATAGACTTAAAAATGAATCAATAAAACTGGATGCAAAAATTGAGGAAGTTAATAAAGAAAACAAGGAATTATCAGCTAAATTTAATGGTGTTTCCTTGGAATTAAAAAGCAAGGAGAAATTATTAGAAGAAGAAGACAATAATTTTAACCAGCTTATTAATTTCTTGTTAAACGGAGAATCTGAAATAGAAAATTACAAGTCTGATATTATTGAAAAAATGAACGAGTCTTCTGAGTTAAAGACTCTTATTCAAAAGATAAATAGTGAAATCAACTATATTGAAGAAAGAAAAAAACAAATACTTTTAGAAAAAGCTAATATTGAAAGACAACATAAAGAACAAAAGGTTCATTTAGAAGCCTTAATTAAATTAGGAAAAGAATTGGAAGAAGAAAAAGAAAAATTAAATAAGGATGTTAATGAATTAATAAGGGTTAATAATGAACTAATAAATAATATTCATAATGAAACAACTACTCTTAACAATTTAAGAGAAGAAATGCATAATACTAAGTCTAGAAGTGAAGTTTTGGAGTTAATGGAAAAAGAATACGAAGGTTTTAATAGAAGTGTAAAAAGTATAATGCTACTTAAAAAAGATAAGCCTACGCAGTGGAAGGGAATTTGTGGTGTTGTTGCGGAGTTAATCCAAGTTCCTAAGGGCTATGAAAGAGCAATCGAGTTAGCTTTAGCTAGCAGTATGCAAAATATTGTTACAGATACAGAAGAAGATGCCAGGGATGCTATTAATCATTTAAAGGTAAATAATTTAGGTAGGGCAACTTTTTTGCCTCTATCAGCAATAAAAGCTAAGACGTTGGGCAATGAAGAAGCTAAAATTTTAAAAGAAAGAGGAGTTTTAGGAATTGCTTCTTCGCTAGTTAATTATGATAGCCTGTACAATAATGTAATTTCATATCTTTTAGGAAGAGTAATTATTGTAGAAAATCTTAATTATGCAATAAACATTGCAAAAAAATATCAGCATAAATATAAAATAGTGACTATTGATGGAGAAGTACTTAATCCTGGCGGAGCTATGACTGGGGGAAGTAGCCAGCAAAAAACTACAAGTATATTCTTAAGAACAAGAGAATTACAAGAATTAAAAGAAAAACTTGTAAAAATGACAGATGATATTAATGCACAAGAAAAGAAAATATATGAATATGAAGAGAAGAAAAATAAAAATATACTAAAAATGGAAGACTTAAGAAATAAAATTCAAGAAATAGATATGAATTTAATATCAAATAAGCATGAGATAAATAAATGTCAAGAAGACCTTGAACAATTAAAGGATAAGGAAAAGCAGCTAAACTTAGAGGAAGAACAAATTAATCTCCAATATAGGGATAACTCTAACAACTTATCTGAAAAGCTTAAAGAAATGGATACTATAGAAAATGAGATTAAAGAAATTCAATCTAAAATAGAAATGAATCAATCTAAATTAGAAAAAGAAAAAGAAGCAAAAGATATTTTAACTGAAAAGATAACAAAATTAAAAATTGAAATTTCTTCCTTAGAGCAAAACAGAGATTATATTTTGGAAAATAAAAATCGCTTAAGCAGTGAAATTGAAAAACAAAAAGCAGAAAAGAGGCAAAAAGAAGAAGAAATTCAAGCTATTTATATGGAAAAAGAATTAAAAGAAAAAGAAGTTGAAGAAAATACTTCTGAGATAGAAAAGCTAAAGCAATCTTTAGTAGAAAACACTAATTTACAAGAAAACTATCAAGAAATTAAAAGAACTAAGATGGCTGCTTATAAATCCTATGAAGAAAACATTGATAAGACTTCAAAAAATATAGAGTTATTACAAGCAGAAATAAATCGGTTAGAAAATAAGAAAACCAAATTAAAATTAGAAGAAGAGCTATTATATAATAAAATTTGGGAAGAGTATGAAGAAACTTATCGTTCTGCTTTAAAATATAAGACGGATGAATTTTCTATCTCCCAGATGAAAAAACTTTCATCTAAATATAGAAGCACTATAAAGGATTTAGGTAATGTAAATATTGATGCTATTGAAGAATATAAAAAAGTAAAAGAACGCTACGATTTTCTATCTGCACAAAGAGAAGATATTATTTTAGCAGAGCAAAAGCTATTTGGCATTATTAAGGAACTTACTTCTTCAATGGAAAAGCAATTTATTGAAAACTTTGCCACTATATCTATAAACTTTAATCAAGTATTTACTGAGCTTTTTGGGGGCGGTAAAGCTTATTTAAAGCTTACTGATGAAGAAAATATTTTAGAATCAGGAATAGAAATTATAGCTCAGCCTCCAGGTAAAAAGCTACAAAATATGATGCTTCTATCTGGTGGTGAAAAAGCTTTAACAGCAATTGCTCTATTATTTTCCATATTAAAAATGAAACCTTCTCCATTTTGTGTTTTAGATGAAATAGAAGCTTCTTTGGATGATGCTAATGTATATAGATTTGCCAAATACCTAAAGAAGTTTGATAATAGTACGCAGTTTATTATTATCACCCATAGAAAAGGAACTATGGAGGTAGCTGGTACTTTATATGGAGTTACTATGGAAGAACAGGGAATTTCAAAACTATTATCAGTTAAACTATCAGACATAACAGACGACGAAGAAGCAAGTTAAAAGGAGTGAAAAAATGAGCTTATTTAACAAATGGTTTAATAAAGATAAGGACAAGTTAAATCAAGAGGAATTAACCCAAGAAGAATTAATGCAAGAAGAGTCTAATGTGGAACAAGAAGAACAAGAAGAAAGTGAAGAAGTAAAAGAACTACTAGAGTTAGAGTTCGAAGAACAAGAACAAGTAGAAGAACAAGAAGAAACAGAAGAAGTAGAAGAAGTAGTAGAAGAAGAAAAAGCTCTTTCTTCTGAAAAAAATGGTTTTTTTTCAAAGCTAGTTAAAGGCCTAACTAAAACTAGAAACAATATAATGGATGGGATAGACAATGTCTTAAAGTCCTTTACTAAAATTGATGAAGAATTATATGAAGAATTAGAAGAAGCTCTTATCATGGCAGATATAGGAGTAGATGCTACCCTAAAAATAATGGATGGTCTAAGAGAAAAGGTTAAAGAGAAAAAAATTACTGATCCCGCTGAACTTAAGAAATTATTGGTTGAAGAAATAACTGAAATTCTTAATAAGGGGAATCGCGAATTAAATATTAGTGAAGGACCTGCAGTTATTTTAGTTATTGGAGTTAATGGAGTAGGTAAGACAACAACTATTGGGAAATTAGCTCATGTTATAAAAAAAGATAATAAGAAGGTATTGCTTGCAGCAGCTGATACCTTTAGGGCAGCAGCTATTGAGCAATTGGAAATATGGGGAAATAGAACTGGGGTAGATGTTATTCGTCATCAAGAAAATGCAGATCCTGGAGCAGTGATATTTGATGCAATACAAGCTGCAAAAGCTAGAAAAACAGATGTTTTGATTTGTGATACTGCAGGAAGACTTCATAATAAAAAGAATCTAATGGAAGAGCTTAGAAAAATATTTAAAATAATTAGCAGAGAATATCCAGAAGCAAGAAAAGAAGTATTGTTGGTTTTAGATGCAACAACAGGTCAAAATGCCCTTCAACAAGTTAAATTATTTAAAGAAGTAACAGATATTTCAGGAATAATACTCACCAAGCTTGATGGAACTGCAAAAGGTGGTATTATTATTGCAATCAATTCTGAAATGGATATTCCTATAAAATATATTGGTGTAGGGGAAGGGATTGAAGATTTACGTCCCTTTAATCCAAAAGAATTTGCAGAGGCATTATTTGCCGATGAAGAATAAAATATTTTTCTTGACAAATAGATAGCTTTACTATAAAATACACCTGTAAAGCATATAAGCTTTACACATAAAAAATGTGGTGATATAATGGAAAAACTATTAGAAATCACACTACTTTATGATTTCTATGGAGAATTGCTCACCGACAGGCAAAAAAATATATTTGAGTTGTATTATCAAAATGATTTGTCCCTTGCTGAGATTGCTGATAATCTTAATATAAGCAGGCAAGGTGTTTATGATACATTAAAACGCTCAGAAAATATTTTATATGATTATGAAGATAAATTAAAACTTGTTGAACGTTTTGAAAAGAATAGATCCTATATTAAAGAAATAATCAATAAAATAAATGAAGCAGAAAAAAATATTGATGATATGGCTAAAGTGAATGAGTGTTTTGTTAAATTGAAATCTATTGCCAATAAACTAATAATTGAATGAATTGGAGGCTTGCCCTATGGCTTTTGAAAGTTTATCTGACAAGCTTCAGGAAGTTTTTAAAAAATTAAAAGGTAAAGGCAGACTTACCGAAAAAGATGTTAATGAAGCCTTAAGAGAAGTTAAACTTGCTTTATTAGAAGCAGATGTCAATTTTAAAGTCGTAAAGTCATTTATTAATAAAATTAAAGAAAGAGCTGTTGGGCATGATGTTCTTGAGAGTCTTACTCCCGGTCAGCAAGTGATTAAGATAGTTAATGAAGAATTAACTGAATTAATGGGGAGTACACAAAGCAAGTTAACTTTTTCAACTACTCCACCAACAATATATATGATGGTAGGTTTACAAGGTTCAGGTAA
The DNA here is from genome assembly GCA_012518815.1 of Candidatus Epulonipiscium sp. Classification (GTDB taxonomy): domain Bacteria; phylum Bacillota; class Clostridia; order Lachnospirales; family Defluviitaleaceae; genus JAAYML01. Next base: position 73,407 of record JAAYRK010000052.1, read on the forward strand.
GACAACAACTTCTGGGAAACTGGCAGCTCAAATAAAAAAAATGGGTAAGAAGCCCTTACTAGTTGCTTGTGATGTTTACCGTCCTGCAGCAATTAAACAACTGCAAGTCGTTGGTTCTAGAGTAGATGTACCAGTATTTTCAATGGGTGATGCAAATAATCCTGTAGATATTGCCAAAGCTGCTGTAGTACATGCTAAAAACAATAAACATGATGTAGTTATTATTGATACGGCAGGACGTCTTCACATAGATGAAGAACTTATGAATGAGTTGTATGAAATAAAAGAGATAGTTAAACCCCAAGAAATTCTTTTAGTTGTAGATGCAATGACTGGTCAGGATGCAGTCAATGTTGCAGCAAGCTTTAATGAAAAACTTGGGATAGATGGAGTTGTTTTAACAAAGCTTGATGGAGATACTAGAGGTGGAGCTGCTTTATCTGTTAGGGCAGTAACACAAAAACCAATTAAATATGTTGGTTTAGGAGAAAAATTGGAGGATTTGCAACCCTTTTATCCTGATAGAATGGCTTCCCGTATTTTAGGAATGGGTGATGTACTATCCCTAATAGAAAAAGCCCAAGAAAGCTTTGATGAAAAGAAGGCCCAAGAATTAGAAAAGAAAATCAGAAAAATGGAATTTGATTTTGAAGATTTTTTAGAGCAAATGCAGCAAATTAAAAAAATGGGACCTATTAATCAACTTCTTGGAATGATTCCAGGAATGAACATGCAAAAACTTGGGGATGTAGAAGTTAATGAAAAAGAACTTGCCCATGTAGAAGCTATTATTCAATCTATGACCATAGAAGAACGCAGAAATCCTGATATTATAAACGCTTCTAGAAAAAGAAGAATTGCTGCTGGAAGTGGAAGAGATTTACAAGAAGTTAATAGATTGATAAAACAATTCGAACAGATGAAAAAAATGATGAAACAATTAACTGGCATGGCTAAAGGTAAAAAAGGAAAATTCAAACTTCCTTTTATGTAATATATAAGCTTGATTCTTATTAAGGGGAGGTGAAAGAATAATGGCTGTTAGAATTAGACTTAAAAGAATGGGTGCTAAAAAAGCTCCTTTCTATAGAATTGTTGTTGCAGACTCAAGAGCTCCTAGAGATGGGAAGTTCATTGAAGAAGTTGGATATTATGATCCTACAAAAGATCCTGTAGTAATTAAAGTGGATGAAGAAGCTGTTCAAAAATGGCTTAAAAATGGTGCACAACCTTCAGACACAGTAAGAGGGCTGTTAAAAAAAGCTAATGTACTTGAGTAGTACGAAATGGAGGTTTAGATATGAAAGAACTTGTTGAAATGATTGCAAAAGCTTTAGTGGATAATCCTGATGCAGTACAAGTAAATGAGTTGGAAGGAGAACGCTCCGTTATTTTAGAGCTTAAAGTAGCCCCTGAAGATATGGGGAAAGTTATTGGTAAACAAGGACGAATTGCAAAAGCAATTAGAACTGTTGTAAAGGCTGCTGCAATTCGTGAAAATAAGCATGTTGTAGTTGAAATTTTACAATAAGATTAAGGTTAGGATTATTCCTAACCTTTTTTGTAGCATATTAAAACATAGGCCAATAGATACTTATATTTGTTATTTTAAGGAGGAGTTCTATTGTCAAACTATATTGAGATTGGTAAAATTGTAAATACTCAAGGAACCCGGGGAGATTTAAGAATAATCCCTACTACAGATGATCCTAAACGTTTTGAAATGTTAGATTCTATATTAGTAGAAAATAATCATGGATTAAATCAATATGAAATTGAAAGAGTTTGGTATCATAAGCAATTTGTTATATTAAAATTAAAAGGCATTGAATCCATAAACGATGGTGAAAAATTAAAAAATTCTATTGTTAAAATTCCAAGAGACTTGGCATTACCTTTAAAAGAAAATGAATATTATATCGGAGATTTGTATGATTTAGAAGTATATACTAAAGATAAGGAATACTTAGGGAAGATAGTTGATATTATTTTTACTGGTAGTAATGATGTATATATTGTAAAAAGTGATGATTCAAATAAAGAATTACTTATTCCTGCAATAAAGCAATGCATTATCGATGTTGATTTGGATAATAACAAGATGATTGTAGATTTAATGGAGGGGCTGAGAGAACTATGAATTACCATATACTAACACTTTTCCCCGATATGATTATGTCTACAATGTCCCACAGTATTATTGGCAGGGCCTTAGATGCAGGGAAAATAAAGATAAATTGTATTAACATTCGTGACTTTGCAGATAATAAGCATAATCAGATAGATGATTATCCTTATGGCGGGGGTCCAGGCATGGTTATCCAGCCTCAGCCTGTTTATGATGCATATGAAAGCATAATTTTAAATAACAATATAAATCCCCGGGTTATATATATGACTCCTCAGGGGAAGACTTTTTCCCAGGATATTGCAAAAGATTTATCCAAGGAAAAAGATTTGATTATTATTTGCGGACATTATGAGGGTATAGACCAAAGGGTTATTGATGAAATTGTTACTGATGAAATATCTATTGGAGATTATATATTAACTGGGGGAGAATTAGCCGCTATGGTACTGATTGATTCGGTTTCCAGATTAATCCCTGGTGTTCTTGGTAAAGAAGAATCCTTTATTGAAGAATCTTTTAGCAATAATTTATTGGAACATCCTCAATATACAAGGCCTTATATTTTTAGAAATAGAAAAGTTCCTGATGTATTACTTTCAGGTCATCATTCAAAGATTGAAAAGTGGAGAAGAGAACAAGCTCTTAAAATAACCTTTCAAAAAAGACCTGACTTATTGGATAAAGCAGAATTAACAAAGGAAGAAGAAGGATATCTTAATAGCTTGAGGTAAGTATGAATTTTCTAAACGTTTAGAGAGGCATAATTTATTATTGCAATTAAAAGTATATTATGCTATACTTTTTTAATGTGAGTACGGGCGGTCCTCTACTTAAAATTATAGGTATGAACGTCTAAGATGGAAGGAGGGTACTTCATGAATGAAATTATTAGAGAAATCGAAAAAGAACAATTAAGAACTGATATTACTCCTTTTAATGTTGGAGATACTGTTCGTGTGTATGCAAAAGTAAAAGAAGGAAACCGTGAAAGACTTCAAATGTTTGAAGGTATTGTTATTAAAAAACAACATGGTGGTATTAGAGAAACTTTTACTGTTAGAAGACTATCTTATGGTGTTGGAGTAGAAAGAACATGGCCTATCCATTCACCAAATATTGATAGAGTAGAAGTAGTAAGAAGAGGTAAGGTAAGAAGAGCTAGATTACATTATCTCCGTGATAGAGTGGGCAAGGCTGCAAAAGTAAAAGAAATCATCTAATAAAAGGGGACTGACCAGTCCCTTTTTGTGTATTTGAAAGAGGGTGAATTATGGGACACAATGAGAATAAAGACAATAACTCTTACATTAAAGACAACAAAAAAGAAAAATTTAAGGTTATTGCAAAAGAATCTATAGAATTTTTAAGAGACCTATTAATTATAATTGTAGTCGTATTATTGGTTAGATTTTTTATATTTGAGAACACAAGAGTTATTGGTCCTTCAATGGAACCTACTTTACATGATGGTGATATTTTAATGGTAAGTAAGTTTGAATACTTTTTTACAAATCCTGAAAGAGGAGAAGTTATTGTTTTTCCATATAAGGGAGATCCCTCAAAACATTATATTAAAAGAATTATTGGCCTACCTGGAGAGCTTATTGATATAAGAGATGGAGAAGTTTATATTAATGGAGAGCTTTTAGAAGAAGACTATATTTTAAGTGACATGGAAACAAGGGGAGATATTGAATTTCCTTATATTATTCCTAGTGATACATATTTTGTTATGGGCGATAATAGAAATAATAGCTCTGATAGTCGCTACCAGGATGTAGGAACAATAGAAAAAGATAAAATTATTGGTCATGCGGTGTTTAGATTATGGCCAGTTAATCAAATTGGAATAATAAAATAATATATATTGTGAGTTGTGGATGGGATATGGTTGAAGGTGTTAATAAAAAAGTAATAAAAGAACTTTTTGAATGGATTAAAGATATTTTAATAGCTGGATTAGCTACATTATTTATTATTAATTTTTTATTTCAAAATACACAAGTTATAGGTAACTCTATGGAACCTTCTTTACAAGACGGGAATTCAATAATTATCAATAAATTAGTTTACCGCCTTAAAGTTCCACAAAGGGGAGATATCATTGCTTTTAAAAACCCCGATAATCCGTCGGAACATTATATTAAACGAATTATTGGAATTCCTGGAGATACCATAGAAATTAAAGAGGGAAAAGTTTATTTAAATGGCAATCTTTTAGAAGAAGATTATATACTTGAGCCTATGGATATTTCAATTATTGGAAACATGGATTATCCGGTACTTGTTAGTGAAGACAATTATTTTGTTATGGGAGATAATAGGAATATAAGTTATGATAGTAGATATAAAGATATCGGTTTAGTAAATAAATCTTCCATAACTGGCAAAGGTTTGATAAGAATATGGCCTTTGAATAAAATAGGAATAGTTAAGTAAGATTTTGGAGATGATTAAATGGGACAAGAAACTAGCTCTTTAAATAATGAAATTCTTAGTTGGCTTAAAGATATTTTAATTGCAATAATTATTGCATTATTAATTAGACAATTTGTATTTGCTCATACTGTAATTCCTACAGGTTCAATGATTCCAACAATTCAAATAAACGATCATATTATTGTAAGTAGATTATCTTATTATTTTTCAGACCCCAAAAGAGGAGATATTATTGTATTTCATGAAGACGTAGATTTAATTAAAAGAGTTATTGGTCTTCCAGGAGAAGAAATTGACTTAAGAGATGGAAAAGTTTACATAAATGGAGAGCCTTTGGAGGAAGATTATCTTAATGAAGTTATGAATACAGAAATAACTGGGTATTTAGATTTTCCTTTTGTAGTTCCTGAAGATTCTTATTTTGTTTTGGGAGACAATAGAAATTGGAGCAAAGATAGCAGGTTTTTTGGTCCGGTCCATAAGGACAAAATATTTGCTAAGGCAGGCCTTAGAATTTGGCCTTTAAAATCCTTTGGATTTTTAAAATAATACTTTAACAAAGACGGTGAAATAATGAACATACAATGGTATCCTGGACATATGTCAAAAGCTAGGAAGTTAATATTAGAAAATTTAAAATTAGTGGATATTGTTATTGAAATATTGGATGCTAGAATACCTTATAGTAGTAAAAATCCAGATATCGATAAATTAGCCGCCGGCAAAAAAAGAATTATTGTAATGAACAAAAGTGATTTGGCGGATTCTAAGATAACATCCCTTTGGATTAATTATTTCAATGAGCAAGGATATAGTGCGATAGAAGCAAACTCAATAAATGGAAAAGGTGTTTTGCAAGTAGAAAAATTAGCTCGAGAATTATTAAAAGAAAAAATTGAAAGAGATAAAAATAGAGGTCGTATTTTTAGACCTATCCGTGCAATGGTAGTAGGAATACCCAATGTTGGTAAGTCAACTTTTATTAATAAATTGGTAGGTAAATCTAGTGCAAAAACTGGAGACAGGCCCGGGGTAACTAAAGGAAAACAGTGGATTAAGATAAAAAAAGACTTTGAATTGTTAGATACTCCAGGGATTTTATGGCCAAAATTTGAAGATAAGAAAGTTGGCTTAAACTTAGCTTATATAGGTTCTATTAGACAAGAAATACTAGATAATTATAACTTATCTTTAGAGCTTTTAGATTTATTAGCTAATAGATTTCCTGATAGTTTAAAAGAGAGATATAAACTTACTGATATAGAATCTAAGACTCCTACAGAGCTTCTTACAGAAATAGGTCAAAAAAGGGGATTCTTAGTCAAAGGAGGAGAAGTGGATTATTCTAGAACTTCTTTAATGATTTTGGATGAATTAAGAGCAGGGAAATTAGGATATATTTCTCTAGAATCTCCAGAAGATATAGAAAAGGATAAAGCAAATAATAATCTTTAAAATTATATAAATAATGGTGATATGATGAAAGAGTTATCTGTACAATCTATAGATAAAAAATTAAAGGAAGTTTCTTATAATGAGCTTCCTAATTTTTTAGAAGAAATAAGCGGTGATTCTAGAATTGGAGTCCAAAAGTTAATAAAAAAATATGAAAAAAAGTATAAAGATTATCAATTAGAATTAGAGCGGATTAAAGAAATAAGTAAATATGAAAATAATTATTATAATAAAGGATTAGAATATATTGCTGGAGTTGATGAAGCAGGCAGGGGACCCTTGGCCGGTCCTGTTGTTGCTGCTGCAGTTATACTTCCAAAAGATGCAGTTATTTTAGGAATAAACGATTCCAAAAAACTTTCCCTAATTAAAAGAGAAGAATTGTTCGAAATAATCAACAAAGAGGCTTTATCAATATCTATTGGTATTATTGACCCTCAAACAATAGACAGAATAAATATTTTACAAGCTACATTTAAAGCAATGAGAAAGGCAATAGATGGATTATCTATTAGGCCTGATATGATTTTGGTTGATGGCAACAATTCTATAACTGATATTTCAATTCCTCAAAAAAAAATTATTAAGGGAGACCAAAAAAGCATATCTATTGCTGCAGCTGCTATTGTAGCAAAGGTAACAAGGGATAGACTAATGGATGAATTTCATAAGCTTTATAATGACTATGGATTTAATAAGCATAAGGGGTATGGTACAAAGGAACATATTGAAGCAATTAAAAAATATGGTTTATGTCCAATTCATAGACTAAGCTTTACCAGTAATCTATTATGAGGTGATTGTATGAAGATTAACCGGTATCCGCAGCTGTCTTCCAATAATAAAATAGCTTCAAGCAATGAAAAACCTTTGATGAAATTAAAAGCAGGCGAAATTTTTAAAGGGCAAATTATTGATATTAAACAAGGGAAATTAACTTTATTATTAGAAACAACTGGCACTGTGGAAGCAAAGCTCCAAAATAACTTGTATGAATTAAAAATTGGCCAAAGCTTATATTTTAGAGTTCAGTCTTTAACAAATGAACAAATATTGATAGAAATTCTTTCTGAAAACTGGACAGATCCTAAATCAAATATCATATTAGAAGCTTTAGAAGCTGCCAACCTTTCTCCAACAGAAGAAAACTACAAAATGGTAGAAAGTCTTTTAGATAGACAGTTGCCTATTGATAAGGATAATCTTCATACTATTACACAATTATTAAAGACAAGTGAAAAGTTGAATTTGGATAAATTATTATTATTAATGAATAATGAGATCCTCATTAATGAAAAAAACATAAGTCAATTAGATGGTTACATAGAGCATAATATTAACTTACATAATCAGCTTGAAGAATTTTTTGAAATTACTATGAGTTATAAAGATAGTCCTATTTATAAGGAAATATTGGATTCTTTTATTAAAGAGATAGATATTAATGTTCTGGATTTAAACAATGAATTAAGCGTAGAATATACTCATATAGATAAAGAAATCAATACAGATAAATCAACTAATTTAATATTTGATGATAGTTTGATGATGATAAGAAGAGAAATGGAAATATTAAATTTTATAAAAGAAAACCAAAACTTATTAGAAGGCTTTATAAACAATAATGAAGTCTTTTCAAAAGAAGTATTATTTTCATTTTTGATGAATGATTTACCAGATAGCAATATAAAATCCTTATTAGTAAAGGATAATAACTTCTTTATGATTTTTGCTGAAAATCTGAAGCTTTTATTTAATAATAAAGAGGACAATAATTTTATAAATAAGCTATTATCTAATAAGAGCATGATTTTTTTTAATGAAATTATGAAAGATCTCTATTTATCTCCAGAACAATTAAAGGATAAGGATAAGTTAAAGGATTCATTAAATAAGCTATATAAATATATAAACAATATTGAAAGCTTGTTATCTAATCAGGAGACTATAGAATATAAAGGTTTATTAAAAGCTTCTCAAGAAATAAAAAATAATTTAGAATTTATGAATCAGCTAAATAAATTTGACAGTTTTGTACAAATACCTATAAAATTAAATGATAATAATAGTCAAGCAGAGCTTTATGTATTTCGTAAACGCAAACATTCTAAAAAGCAATCTAATTCAGTTTCTGCACTGATTGCTTTAGAATTAGTTAATATTGGTCAGATAGAAGTTTTTGTACAAAAAAATGATAGAGATATTTTTTTACAATTTAGCTTAGAAAGTGATTTATATATAAAGACTGTTAAAGGGCATATAAATAAACTTATTAATTCCTTAAACAGCAAAGGATATCAAGTAAAGTCTTTGACCTTTAACAAGCTGGAAAATTCCTTTAATATTTTAAAGCCTATTAAAAAAGATTATAATATTAATGAAGAGCCAAAAAGATTTACTTTTGATATGCGGGTATAAATAATCTTTTAACAGGTGGTAAAATGGAGAATAATAAAAAAATTAAAAAGGCTGCAGCTATACATTATGAAAAAGGAAGCATGGCTCCTAAAATTTTAGCAAAAGGAAAAGGAATTATTGCGGAAAAGATAATTGATAAAGCAGTTGAAGAAAACATTCCTATCTATGAAGACGAAAATTTAGTTAATCTATTAACTAAATTAGAGATAGGAGAGTTTATTCCTCCGGAATTATATGAAATAGTTGCTGAAATTCTTGTCTTCGTCGGCGATATTGACAGATTACAGGAGAAGATTAAAAATGATTAATAAAAGATTGATTGGGGACTGGGGAGAAGATATCGCGTTGGAATTTTTAAAAAAACAAGGTGTTAAGATTATTGAAAAGAATTTTAGCTGTAAGATTGGGGAAATAGATATTATAGCTGAAGAAGACGATTATTTGCTTTTTATTGAAGTAAAATATAGAAGTGATCTTTCCTACGGTTATCCTAGGGAAGCAGTAACTTACTATAAGCAAAGGACAATTTCTAAAGTTGCCTTATGGTATTTAAAAAAATATAATTTGTGGCATCGTTCTTGCCGTTTTGATGTTCTTGAAATATTAGGCAAAGCTCCTGATTTGAAAATAACCTTAATAAGAAATGCTTTTACAGTATAATATTTTAGAAAGAAGGACAGAGATGTATAATAAGCGAACAAATAATTTATCCTTTCATAAAAATAAAGATATATATTATATTACTTTTCCTTCTTTTGATGCTTCAAAATTAGTAAGGCACTGTTTTACTACACGCTTAGGTGGAGTTAGTAAGGATAGTTACCAATCCTTAAATCTTGGCTTTAACACTACAGACGATGAGAAAAATGTCAATAAAAATTATGAATTACTTTGTGAAGCCGTGGGAATAAATCATGAAAATCTTATTTTTACCAATCAAATTCATGAGACTAGTATAAAAATTATTCGGGAAGATGATTTGACTAAATATAATATGAATAATAGGATTAAGGATACCGATGGTCTAGTAACAAATCTTCCTAATGTTGCACTAATAACCTTATATGCTGATTGTGTTCCTCTTTTTTTCTTAGATACAAAGAAAAAAGTAGCTGGTCTAGCTCATGCTGGCTGGCGGGGAACTGTAAAAAAAATTGCTTTAAAAATGATAGAGGTCTTTATCAATGATTTTGATTCTAATCCTAATGATATATTAGCAGCAATTGGACCTTCTATTGGGAAATGCTGCTTTGAGGTTGACTCTCCTGTTGCTGAAGAGTTTAATAAGGCTTTTAAAAATACTAATAAAATTGTTTATTCCAAAGCTAATAATAAATTTATGATAAATCTATGGGAAGCTAATAAAGAAGCCTTACTAGAAGGTGGTTTATTAGCATCTAATATTACTGTGACAGATTTATGTACAAAATGCCATAAAGATATTTTCTTTTCATATAGGGGGGATAAGGGACAAACTGGCAGATTGGCTGCTGTGATGGAATTAATTTGATAAAAATTGATTATTGGATATAATAAAAACATACTAGATAACACAGGAGTTGTATAAACTTTGAAAAAATTTAAGGAACATGAGATTAAAAAAGTACTTCCCAATAGTATTGCGGAAGAATTAGGTATACAAGAAGGAGATATACTTATTTCTGTTAATGGAAAAGAAATTGAAGATGTTTTTGATTACAGATATCTTATTTCAGATGAAATAATTACTTTGCTAATCAGAAATAAGGACTTGGAAGAGTGGGAATATGAAATAGAAAAAGATATTAACGAAGATATCGGCTTAGTCTTTGAAAATGAGCTGATGGATTGTCTAAAATCTTGCAAAAATAAATGTGTTTTTTGTTTTATTGATCAACTTCCCCCTTCCATGAGAAAGACAGTTTATTTTAAAGACGATGATTGGAGAATGTCCTTTTTAACTGGAAATTATATTACTTTAACTAATATGAAAGAAAAGGACTTTGAAAGACTTTTTTATTATCATTTATCACCTATAAATATTTCTGTGCATGCAACAGATCCAGAAGTAAGAAAAAAAATGCTAACTAATCGTTTTGCTGGAGATATTTTAGATAAGATTAAAAGAATAGTGGATGCAGGGATAGAAATAAATTGTCAAATAGTTTTGTGTAAGGGCTTAAATGATGGAGAAATTCTTAAAAAAAGCTTAGAAGATTTGGAGAACTTTTTTCCAAGAGTTAAAAGTATTTCTATTGTACCAGTAGGAATATCAAAGTTCCGTCATAATCTCTATCCACTAGAAGCCTTTGAAAAAGATGATGCTAAAGAAGTTATTAATATGGTTCATAAGCTACAAGATTATTATAAAGAAAAATACGGCAGCTACATATTATATTGTGCCGATGAGTTTTATATAACTGCTGAGGAAGAAATTCCGTCAATCCATAGATACGAAGACTTCCCACAAATCGAAAACGGGGTAGGTATGTTGGCTTTAATGAAGGAAGAATTTGATGAATATTTTAAGCAACTACCTGATATAATCCCAGATAAAATAAACATTTCTATAGCTACGGGAATAGCATCCTATAGTTTTATTAATGGATTGGTTAGCAGGCTCATGAATAAATATTCAAACCTTACAGTTAAGATATATCCAATTAAAAATGACTTTTTTGGAGACAAGATAACTGTATCTGGTCTTATGACGGGACAAGACTTAATCAATCAATTAAAAGATAAAGAATTAGGTAGCAGATTGCTGCTTCCTGAAAATGCTTTTCGTGATAATGATACTATACTATTAGACGATGTCTATATAGAAGATTTAGAAAAGCAATTTAATATTCCGATTGAAATCGTAGGAGTTTCCGGGAAAGATTTTATTAAAGCAATATTGTATGAAAAGGAGAATAAAGATGAGTAAACCTATTGTTGCAATTGTAGGAAGACCTAATGTGGGAAAATCTACTCTCTTTAATCGTTTGGCAGGTGAAAGAATATCAATCGTAGAAGATACGCCCGGAATAACAAGGGATAGAATTTATGCTGAAAGCGAATGGCTTAATCATAAGTTCACAATTATTGATACTGGTGGTATTGAGCCTAATTCTGACGATATTATTTTAAAACAAATGAGAAGACAAGCAGAAATTGCTGTTGAAACTGCCGATGTGATTATTTTTTTAGTAGATGTAAAACAAGGACTTACAGATGCTGATAATGAAGTAGCCAATATGCTAAGAAAGTCTCAAAAGCCTGTAGTTTTGGTTGTTAATAAAGTTGACCATATGATTAAAGAAAATATGGATATCTATGAATTTTATAATTTAGGCTTAGGAGATCCCATACCTATATCAGCCTCTCAACCTTTAGGACTAGGAGACATGCTTGACGAAGTTGTTAAGCATTTTCCAACACAAGAAGTTTCTGATTATGATGAGGATACAATAAAGGTTGCTATTATTGGAAAACCCAATGTAGGAAAATCCTCTTTAATTAATAAAATTTTAGGGGAAGAAAGGGTTATTGTAAGTGATATACCTGGCACCACAAGAGATGCAGTTGACGTACCTGTGACCATCGGTGATGATAGATTTCTTTTTATAGATACTGCAGGCTTAAGAAGGAAGAATAAAATTAAAGAAGACATAGAAAAATACAGCATTGTTCGAACTGTTTCTGCAATTGAAAGGGCAGATGTTGCAGTTTTGCTGATTGATGCAGAAGAAGGTATAACGGAGCAAGATACTAAAATTGCAGGCATAGCTCATGAAAGAGGAAAAGCATCTATAATTGCAGTAAATAAATGGGATGCAATTGAAAAAGACGATAAAACAATGAATAAGTATTTAAAAGACATTGAAGTGAAATTTAGTTATATGTCTTATGCACCTAAGGTATTTATTTCTGCACTGACTGGTCAAAGAATTACTAAGCTATTTGAAATGATTAAAGTAGTATCCCAAAATCATTCTTTAAGAATTAGTACTGGATTATTAAATGACGTATTATATGAAGCTATGGCAATGAAGCAGCCACCTTCTGATAAAGGGAAGAGGTTAAAAATTTATTACATGACTCAGGTAAGTGTCAGACCTCCTAGTTTTGTAATCTTTGTAAATGATAAAGAACTTATGCATTTTTCCTATGAAAGATATATTGAAAATCAATTAAGAGATGCCTTTGGATTTAGAGGAACTCCTCTGCATTTTATGATTAGAGAAAAGCGGGGAAAGGAATAAGAATATGTTTAGGCTAGTATGTATTGTAATAGGATATTTTTTAGGCTGCTTTCAAACGGCATATATCATAGGAAAAAAAGTTCAAAAAATTGATATTAGAAATCATGGCAGTGGTAATGCTGGAACAACTAATGTTATTAGGGTAATGGGTTGGAGAGTAGGTATTATAACTTTTATTGGAGATTTTTTAAAAGCAGTAGTTGCTGTTTTATTATGTAAGATGTTTTTCCCTGATAATCCTGCCGCTGGTTTATATGCAGGTTTAGGGACTGTTATAGGTCATAATTGGCCAGCCTTTTTAAAATTTAAAGGTGGAAAAGGAATTGCTGCAAGCCTGGGAACTTTACTGGCTTTTGACTATAGGATGGGTTTTATTTGTGCTGGAATAATGATAGTAGTGCTTTTAATTAGTCGTTTTGTTTCCTTAGCTTCAATTATTATGTCAGTATCTATACCTATTTTCCTTTATGTTTTTTATAAAAGTAATATAGAAATTATTATTTTAGGAAGCTTATTTACCCTTAGTGCAATATTTAGACATAAAGATAATATACGCCGCTTGCTTAAGGGACAAGAAACTAAACTAGGTCAGCGGACCAACACAAAATATTAATTACTAAATAGTAAAAGATGGAGGTAAATATGGATAAGATTGCAGTAATGGGAGCTGGAAGCTGGGGAACTGCTTTAGCTATATTATTATCAAAGAAGGGTCACAATGTTACTCTTTGGTGTTTTTTAGAAAGTGAAAAAGAACAATTGGAGTCAAACAGGGAAAACCTTAATTATTTACCTGGTGTGCCTATACCACAAGATATAATTATTACTAATGATTATAAAGAAGTTATATTAAATAATAAAATAATAGTTATAGCAATACCTTCAAAGTTTCTTCGTTCAAACATGGAGCAATTTTCTCCTTTATTAACTTCTAATCATATAATAGTAAATGTTTCTAAGGGTCTAGAAAATAATTCTTTGCTTAGAATGTCACAAGTTATTGAAGAAGTTGCAGCTCAGTGTCCAATAGCAGTTTTATTAGGTCCAAGTCATGCAGAAGAAGTAGCAAGGGATATTCCTACAGCTTGTGTTGCTTCTTCAAAGTCAAAAAAAATAGCGGAAAAAGTTCAAGATTTATTTATGACTCCTAATTTTAGAGTTTATACCAATCCAGATTTAATTGGAGTTGAACTAGGAGGAGCAATAAAGAATGTTATTGCTTTAGCTGCCGGAGTTGTGGATGGCTTAGGTTATGGAGATAATACTAAGGCTGCTCTTATGACAAGAGGCATGGCCGAAATAACCAGGTTGGGAGTTGCTATGGGTGCAGATATTCAAACATTTAATGGTTTAACGGGAATTGGAGATTTAATAGTTACTTGTACAAGTATGCACAGCCGTAACCGCCGTGCTGGTGTATTAATTGGAGAAGGGAAGAAGTTAGAAGAAGCCTTAAATGAAGTACAAATGGTAGTTGAAGGGGTACATAGTGCAAAAGCAGTTTATGAATTATCAAAAAAATATAACGTAGAAATGCCTATAATAAGAAAAATAAATGAAGTACTATTTGAAGGCAAATGTCCAAAAGAAGCAGTGATGGATCTTATGCTCAGGAATAAAAGAACCGAACATGAAAGTGAAGAAATCCACTGGACTCATTCTGTGTCATGGAAAGACGAGTAAAAACTAATGCTCGTCTTTTTTTTATTATTAAAGCCTAATCTTAAAGATTTAATTGGTATAATTCATTTTTAAAATCATATATTTAAAATGTACCCATACATTTATGTATCTTTATCAATTAAATATTTAAGGGGGAATGGGGGTAATATGGAAAACTATAATATTTATCAGGATATCGCTGACAGGACAAACGGGGATATTTACATAGGAGTAGTAGGTCCAGTTCGAACTGGAAAATCTACTTTTATAAAACGCTTTATGGATCTACTTGTAATCCCCAATATTGAAAACAGCTATAACAAAGAAAGAGCAAAAGATGAACTTCCTCAAAGTGCCGCAGGTAAAACTATAATGACTACAGAGCCTAAATTTGTTCCTAATGAATCGGTATCTATTTCTTTAAACGATGAGCTTGATTTAAATGTAAGGATGATTGACTGTGTTGGATATATGGTTGAGGGTGCTACAGGTCATCTTGAAGGAGAAAGTCCAAGGATGGTTAATACTCCTTGGTATGATTATGAAATACCTTTTATTGAAGCTGCTGAGATAGGTACAAGAAAAGTAATTAGTGAGCATTCTACCATTGGAATTGTTGTAACAACTGATGGGACTATTACAGATATTCCTAGAAAAGATTATGAAGAAGCAGAAGAAAGGGTTATAAGGGAACTAAAAGAACTTAATAAACCTTTTGTAGTTTTATTAAACTCATCAAAACCTTATGATGCACAGACTCAGGAATTAAATGAAGAGTTATCTCAAAGATATGATGTGCCTGTGATTACTTGTAATTGTGCTCAGTTAAAAATGGATGATATTAATAGAATTATGGAAAATGTTTTATATGAATTCCCTGTGCAAGAGATTCAATTTATGCTACCTAAATGGGTTGAGACTTTAAATAAAGAGCACTGGTTAAAAAAGCAAATTATTACTGCTGTTAAAGATACTATATATCCAGTTTACAATTTTAGAGATTTAAAAGAATCTATTTATGATTTTGAAGATTATGATTTTATAAAAAAAGTATATCAAGAAAAAATTAATCTTGGTAAAGGTGTTGTAAAGGTTGATATAAGCATAGCAGAAGAACTCTTTTATAGAGTGTTATCTGAAGCAACAGGTATGGAAATTGAAGGTGAACATCAATTAATATCTATTATTTCAAAACTTGCTGATATTAAAAAAGAATATGATAAAGTTTCTTATGCTCTTCACGAAGTAAAACAAAAGGGCTATGGAGTTGTTACTCCTTTATTAGACGAATTAAAGCTAGAAGAACCCGAAATTGTAAAGCAAGGTAACAAATTTGGTGTTAAACTTCGTGCCAGTGCACCTTCTATACACTTAATAAGAGCTGATATTGAAACAGAAGTATCACCAATTGTTGGAACTGAAAAGCAAAGTGAAGAATTGGTTAATTATTTAATGAGTGAGTTTGAAACAGATCCAAGGAAAATATGGGAATCCAATATTTTTGGGAAATCTCTTCATGAGCTTGTTAACGAAGGGTTGCAAAATAAATTATATCGTATGCCAGAAGATGCACAAATGAAATTGCAAGAAACATTACAAAAAATAATAAACGATGGACACGGTGGTTTAATTTGTATAATTTTATAAATTAAACATTAAATAGAAAAAATTAAGTGCTTTAAATCAGCTCTATAGCTGCGATAGGCCAAAAGTGCTAATGAACTGCACTTGACAATAGGAAAAATTTGATATAAAATTATTGTTAAAAATCCACAATAATACAAATATATATAATTTACAAAACATTCAATTCTTCATCAATATGCCGTCAAGGGCAGAATGGAGGCTTAAGATGAGAGAAGAAGTATATTTTCAATTTAATGGGAAAGAAGTATCTTATAGTGATTTGATTAAGCAATTCAAAGAAAAATGGAAGCAGGATTCTATGAGAATAAAAGATATTAAATCTTTGAAGCTATATTATAATGCTGAAGAAGAAAAGTGTTACTATGTAGTCAATGAAAAGGATACGGGATCTTTCTAAAACACTCTATTTTAGAGTGTTTTTTACTTGTCTTTTACTGCTTAATCCGTTATATTAATAGTAATAATTATTAAGTGTGGGGATTTTATGGCTAAAAGAAAGAAAAAGAATATTAAAAAACGACAAAGAAGAAGAATTGCTTTAGGTTTATTATTATCTTTATTTGTAATTATATATTTAGTTGGTTCCTTATTAAGATTTAAAAAAATTACTCCTTTATCAATTGAAGTAGCTCAAATAGGGAATATTGATAGAAATATTCATGTTAATGGAGTAATCATAAGAAACGAAACTGTTGTGAAAAGCAAAGATGAAGGTAATATAACTTATTTAGCTTTTGAAGGAGAAAAGGTTAAAGGTGGTACTAAGATTTGTATGGTTGGAGATAGTTCTACCATAGCAAAGATTCAAGATGATATTAAAAAAGTAAATGAAGATATTATAAAAGAACAAAATCAACGAAAAGAGTTTTCTTTAGTAAGAAAGGATATTAAAAATATTAATTATCAAATAGATGATTTAATTAATAAGTACATGAATGCTTATTCTAATAGAAATTATTCTCAATTATATTCAATTAGAAGTTCTATTGAATTAGAAATAGAAAAGAAACAGTCTGTTTTGGCTCAAGAAAATTCTGCATCTTTTCAAGAGTTAGTAGCTATTAAGAATGAATATGAGAAAAAATTATTTAATAACTCAGATGTTATTTCCGCACCAAAAGGAGGAATTGTTTCTTATTATTTTGACGGTTTAGAAGAAAAACTTTCTGTAAATAATTTTGATAAAATTACTGAAAAAGATTTGAAGAATTCTTCTGAACTAATTGATTTAAGTCAAAACCACAATGTAAAAAAAGACTCTCCTGTTTTTAAAATAGTAGACAATTATTCATGGTATATAGTCGGAAGTTTTTCTAATGAACTAGTTGAAGATTATAAAGTAGGGGATGTTATTTACATTAAACTTAATGGAATTCATAATTCCAGTTTAAGTGCAGAAATATTTAATTTAAGACCTCTTAACAATGATAAGATGCTTTTTATTTTAAGATGTACTGAGCAAATGCCTTCTCTTATGTTTGGTAGAAATGTTGAACTTGAAATAATTAGAGACAATTACGAAGGGATAAAAATCCCTATTAATTCTATTGTTGAGAAAGTATTTTTAAAGATACCCAAAAAATATATTCAAGAGTCAGCTAATAATAAAGTTTTAATTAAAAGGCTCCCTGAAAAGGATGAATTAATAACTGTAAAAATTGAATATGAAGATAACGAAAATGTTTACATTCTTGAAGATTTTTCGTCTATAAAGCTTTATGATACATTAGTATTACCTGAAAATGCACAAAATGAATATGTTATTAATAAAAGCGAGTCTAAAGTAGGAGTATTTGTTGTAAATGGCGGTATAATAAGATTTAAACCAATAAAAATATTAGCCAAGAATAATGAATATGCCATAGTAGATAGTAATTTAAGCAATGGCATAAAAATATATGATCAAATAGTATCTAATGCTACTAATGTTAAAGAAAATCAACTATTAAATCAGTTTAATATAATTAATAATCAATAGAAGTACAATAATGGATGGAGGATAATATGAGTGACATTAAAAGTAATCTAGAAATTATTAAAGAAAAAATCGATATTGCAGCTAAAAAAAGTGGTCGTACAGGATCAGATATTACTATTATTGCAGTAACTAAAACAATAGATGTTTCAAGAATTAATGAGCTAATATCATATGGTATTAATAATATTGGTGAAAATAAAGCACAGGAGCTTAGAGATAAATATCCACAAATAGATTCATCTGCTAATTGTCACTTTATAGGACATCTTCAAAGCAATAAAATTAAATATATTATTGATAAAGTTAAACTGATACATTCAGTTGACAGTGAGCAATTAGCTTATAAGATAAATGAAGCTGCTAAAAAGCATGATAAAATAATAGATATATTGCTTCAAGTCAATATAGCTGACGATAAGAACAAGTTTGGCTTGTCTTATAAAGATGTAGAACCTTTATTATGTAAATTAAGTCATTTAACTAATATACGGGTAAAGGGTCTTATGACGATAGTACCTTTTGATGAAGAACCTGAAAATAATAGGCTTTATTTTAGAAATATAAAGCAATTAGCGGTTGACATTAATAAACAAAATATTGATAATATAAGTATGGAATTTCTTTCTATGGGAATGACTAATGACTATGAAATTGCAATCGAAGAAGGCTCTAATATGGTACGTATAGGAACGGGGATATTTGGTGCCAGAAATTATAATAAATAAGGAGGTATAAATATGGCAAAACTAATAGACAAGATGATGGATGTAATGGGATTTGGTGGCGATGAAGATTTTGAAGAAGAAGTAGAAGAAATTGAAGAAAAGACCGAAGTATCGAACATTAGAAATTTGCGTTCCCGCAGTGGAAATTCAAAAATTGTAAACATACATACTAATATTAAAATGGAAGTTGTAGTAACAGATCCAGAAAGTTATGAAGAAGCACAAGAAATATGTGACCATATTAAGAGTAAAAAACCTGTAGTTATCAACTTAGAAAATTTAGATCGCCAAACAGCACAGCGAACCATGGACTTTTTAAGTGGAGCTTGCTATGCTCTTAATGGGGATATTCAAAGGGTAGCTAATAATATATTTATTATTGCTCCTGAAAATGTTGATATTGCTAATAGTTTTAAAGAAGAATTAAAAACTAAAGGAATAATTCTTCCTTGGGCTAATAATGCTACTAAATAGTGGAGGCTAATAAATGAATTTTGGTGTACTTTTGTACTTAGGTGTAATATATTTTTTTAAAATAATTAATTATCTTATTGTGATAAGGGTTATTTTGTCCTGGTTGCCAATTGACCGACAAAACCCTTTAGTTGCGTTTGTATATCAACTTACTGAACCTATTTTAGCACCAGCAAGGAAATTGTTAGCTAAGTCTTCGATAGGTGGAAGTGGACTTATGATTGATTTTTCACCACTCATAGCAATGGCTATTATGTACTTTGTAGAAAGATGCCTTTTATATTATATAGCTAAATTTTTTATCTAATAATATGATTTTACAAACTTTGGTGGTTATTTCTGATGATTAATAAGGAACAGTATCTGAATAGTTTTACAGACTTAGAAGAAAAAATAACGGCAAGCAATATATTAGATAAAGTGAATACCTCTTTAAGAGATCATGCTAATACTTTTACTAATTTTATAGATATGTATAAAATTAGTAAATATTTAGATATGCTTTCTTGCATTAAAGATTTAAATGTTCAATCCTTTGGAGGTTATACTGAAAGTGAACGTAAAATGATAGGTTTTTCTCCTTACTATAAAGAATTAGAGGAAGGGGATTTTCCTATTGTAGCTTTAGAGCTAAAACTAAAGAATTCTAAATATTGTAATATTTCCCATAGAGATTATCTCGGTTCGATTCTAAGTCTTGGGATTGATAGAAAAAAAATTGGTGATATTTTAGTATTGGAAAATAGAGCTATAGTATTTATTTGTGAAGAAGTATCAAACTATATATTAACAAATCTCTCTAAAATTAAAAACGTTAAGGCACAGACAAGCGTTATTTCTCTTAATGAAATAACTATACCCCCGCCTAAAATTAAAGAAGTATTTTCTACAGTTTCTTCTTTAAGAGTAGATACTGTTTTAAGCTCTGGATTTAATTTATCAAGATCTAAAGTTGTTGATTTAATTAAGGCTGAAAAGGCTTTAATTAATGGAATTATTGCACAACCTTCTTCTAATGTAAAGTGTGGAGATTATTTGACTTTAAGAGGTTTTGGAAAGATTAAATTAAATGAAGTAAGAGGTAAAACAAAAAAGGGCCGTATTAGTGTAGTAATTCACTGTTATAAATAGGAGGAACAGAATATGCTCACACCATTAGATATTGAAACTCGGGAATTTAAAAGAAAACCATATGGATATTCTATTGAAGAAGTAGACAAGTTCTTAATCGAAGTCATTAATTGCTATGAAAGGCTATATAAGGAAAACATAGAATTAAAAGATAAAATCTCAATATTAAATGATGGTATTAGTCACTATAAATCTTTAGAAGAAACCTTACAAAGCACTTTAGTTCTTGCTGAAAGAACAGCAGAAGAAACTAAATCGGCAGCTCACCAAAAAGGTGAACAAATTATTAATTCTGCTGAAATTAAAGCAAGTCAAATTTTAGAGGAATCAAAACAAGAGGTTTTTAGAATTAGGCAAGAAATTGATAGATTGAAGAAACAATATGCTTCAGCAAAAATTCAAATGATGCAAATTCTTAAAGGTCAATTAGAATTATTAGAACAATCTTCATTATTTGATGATGAAGAAAATAATAGAAACAATAGAGATACTAGAGATAGTAGAGACAGTAGTGAATTTAAACGTGAAAAAGGTAAACCTATTAAAGAAGATACAATGTTAGTTTTTGAAGATTATGAAGACTATAAAGAATTAAATGAGCAATTTAGATTAGCAAGAGACGGAGATGCAATATGAACGAAATCCTTATAAATACACCATCAGCGGTATACCCAATTTATTTTTCTAATAATTTTAAAAATATATTAAATCCTTTAAAAAAATCTTTTTCTTCAGATAGAAAGATTTGTATTATTACGGATAATAATGTTGATAATCATTATGGACAAGCCCTATTAGAAACTGTTTCTTCTGCTTATAAAGAAGTATATAAATACGTTTTTCCAGCAGGAGAAAATAGTAAAAATCTTGATACCGTACAAGATATTTATAAGTTTTTGGTCGAAAAGCATTTAGATAGAAATTCTCTTATCCTTGCTTTAGGAGGTGGAGTTACTGGAGATATGGCAGGTTTTGCTGCTGCTACATATATGAGGGGAATTCCTTTTGTTCAAATACCAACCACCCTTTTATCTCAAGTGGATAGTAGTGTGGGGGGGAAGGTAGGAGTTGATTTCCTTCAAAATAAAAATATGATAGGAGCTTTTTATCAACCAGTTTTTGTTTATATTAATTTAGACACTTTAAAAACGTTACCAAAAGAGCAATTGTCATCTGGAGTTGGAGAAGTAATAAAACACGGACTTATATTAGATAAATCATATTTTGACTTTGTAGAATCTTCATCTGAATTATTTTTTAAATTAGATTTGGGTGTATTAGAAAGAATTATAAGGCGCTCTTGTGAACTAAAAGGAAGCGTTGTATCCCAAGATGAAAAAGAAGCTGGTTTACGCGAAATACTAAATTTTGGTCATACGTTAGGTCATGCTATTGAAACTTTATTTGATTTTAAGCTTTTTCATGGGCAATGTGTTTCTATAGGAATGGTAGGAGCATCCTATTTATCATATATTAATGGTTTTATTTCCAAAGAGCTTTTAAGAAGAATAGAAAATACTTTAGTTTCTTATGATTTGCCTATTAGGCTTGATGGACTTGATAAAGAAGATATTTATAATCAAATGTTACTAGATAAAAAAACAAAAAATAATGTAATAAATTTTGTTTTATTATCGTCAATTGGGAAAGCGGTAAGGATAAGTAATATAACAAAAGAACAAATTTTTTCCGCTATTTCTTATATACAAAATGACGTGCACTAGGGCACGTTTTTCTTATGTTACCTCTACTTTCCATTATGCTTTGTGATAGCCTTGGGAAAACTATAAATAACTATTTTATCGAATGAATAATTGGAGGCTATAATATGGATAATAAAGTAGAGAACAATATAATCACAGACAATATAATTATTGAGGAGTTAAAGAAAAAACTACTTGAAGAAAAGGCTGAAACAGAAAAACAAATTAATAAGCTAAAAGAAAATAATTCTTCTGGCTCTCTTTTAGAATGGACCGGGGAATTGTCTTCTTATGATAACCATCCTGCGGATATTGGAACTGAAAGTTTTGAAAGGGAAAAATTGATAAGATTAAATTTTAATCAACAAAAGCTTTTAGATGATATAAATGATGCTATTAAAAAAATTGAAAAGGGTAGTTATGGCTTTTGTGAAAGCTGTTCTAAAAGGATAGATTATGAACGACTAAAGGTAATTCCTTATGCGAGAGAATGTATAAACTGTGCTAAGGAGCATCAAACTAAAAATAAAGATTTTCCAAAAAGGTATCCTGTTGATGAGGATATTTTAGGATATAGTTTTCATGACGGATTTATTAACGAAGAAACTAATAACAGCGACGGTTTGAATATAGTTAGGCAACTTGAAGCTTATGGTTCTGCAGATAATATGCAGGATATGGGAGGAGATATTAAAGATTATGATGACATTAATAATATCTATGATGCTTCAATAGAATCTGTCGAAGGGGTTGACTTATTATCAAACAAAGATAGAAAAAATTCTTTATATTAATATTTTTTCTAGTTTTTGAGGGAGAGAGGAAATGTTAGTTACTTTTGTGTTTGCAGTATTATTTTTAGTAGTGTTAGATCAATTTACAAAATATAAAGCATTAATTCACTTAAAAGATATAAATACTTTTCCTATTATTCAAAATGTGTTTCATTTTACTTTTGTTGAAAATAGAGGAGCTGCTTTTGGAATACTACAAAATCAAAGAACCTTCTTTATTATTATTACGACTATTGTTTTAATAGGGATTTTATACTATTATCTAAAGTTACCAAAGCACAAACCATATAACTGGGTTAGGAAATGTCTTATTTTAATTAGTGCTGGTGCTTTAGGTAATTTAATTGATAGAATCCGCTTAGGTTATGTTATTGATTTTTTTGATTTCCGCCTTATTAATTTTCCTGTATTTAATGTTGCTGATGTTTGTGTTGTTATAGGAACTATTTTCTTAAGTATTATTATCTTTTTTACTCCTATTGATGATGAAAAAGAGGAAGTAGACTAATGAATTCTTATACATATGTAATTGGGGCGGAATATGAAGGAAAGCGGATTGATATTTATCTATCTGAAATAATTGAAGATTGTTCCAGGTCCTATATTCAAAAGCTTATCGAAGAAGAAAAAATTAAGGTTAATAATAGAATTATTAAATCTAATTATAAATTAAAATGTAATGATTTAATTAGTTTAGAAATACCCGATGAAACACCTATGGAAATATTAGCTGAGGATATACCTTTAGATATTCTATATGAAGATAAGGATATAATTGTTATTAATAAAGCTCAAGGTATGGTGGTTCATCCTGCTGCTGGTCATTATAGTGGTACTTTGGTTAATGCACTATTATTCCACTGTCCTAATGAATTATCGAAAGTTAACGGACCACTTAGGCCAGGGATAGTTCATCGGATTGATAAGGATACCTCAGGAATTATGATAGTGGCAAAAAATGATTATGCTCATAATGAATTGTCTTTGCAATTAAAAAAATATTCAGTTGTAAGAAAATATATTGCAATTGTTTATAATAATATTATTGATGATTTTGGTACTGTAGATGCACCTGTTGGAAGACATCCCAAAGACCGTAAAAAAATGACTGTAATTAATAAAAATTCAAAAAAAGCAATTACTCATTTTACTGTTTTAGAAAGGTTTGGGGATTTTACTTTAATTGAAGCTAGTTTAGTGACGGGAAGAACTCATCAGATAAGAGTTCATATGAAGTATTTAGGTCATCCTATTTTAGGTGATTACACATATGGACCTAAGAAACAGCCTTTTAAATTAAATGGTCAAATGCTTCATGCTAGATTTTTAGCTTTTAATCATCCTTCAACTAAGGAGTATATGGAGTTTAAAACTCCTGTTCCTGAGTATTTTGAGGATGTTATTAATATACTTAGGAAGAAAAATCAAAAATAATGTAAGATAAAACCATAAAATGTAAACAAAGCTTTGAAGGATTAAAATACTGCTTTGGACTAGATAAAAAATTGGTTTGAAATAGAAATTTAGATTAATCTAAATAGAAAAACAGTTTTATTATATGATTTAATTATAGACAAGTTTTTTAAGCTATGATATAGTTTAAATAATGAAATTCCTTTAAATTAGTCCGAGAGACTAATAAGGATGTCATATGCTGTTTGTTTATAAGTAATATGGCCTCTTGCTCTCGCTAAGAGGTTTTTTTATGGATTTTTTTATAAAGGAGGTGCAGCCTTGAATGATTATAAAATACTTTTAGATGAAAAAGCTATTCAAAGAGCACTAACTAGGATATCTCATGAAATAATTGAAAAAAATAAGGGAGTAGATAATCTTATACTTGTAGGAATTAAGACAAGGGGAATACCTCTTGCTAATAGGATTTCTCAAAAGATATTTGAGGTTGAGAATGTTAAGGTTCCTGTGGAAATATTAGATATTACATTTTATAGGGATGATTTGAAACACCTATCAGCTCAACCAGTTGTAGATAACGTTAATTTTGTGAACGATGTTAATGAAAAGACCGTTGTTTTAGTAGATGATGTTATTTATACGGGAAGAACTGCCAGGGCTGCGATTGATGCCCTTATTGATGCAGGTAGGCCCAAATTTATTCAACTTGCGGTTTTAATAGACAGGGGGCATAGGGAACTGCCTATAAGGCCAGACTTTGTAGGTAAAAATATACCTACTTCTAAAAGTGAAATTGTAAGGGTACTGCTGGATGAAATTGATAACCAGACCATGGTTATCTTAGAAAAAAATAATTAGTTGGGAGGATTTATTTATGTCTAGTGCTACTAAAGTATCAACTACAACTCAAGAAAAAATTATTTTAGGACTTCAGCATGTTTTAGCTATGTTTGGAGCAACTGTTTTAGTACCAATTTTGACGGGTTTGGATCCTGCAATTGCGATTCTTTCAGCTGGCTTAGGTACATTGGTTTTTCACTTATGTACTAAGGGAATGGTACCTGTTTTTCTTGGTTCCAGTTTTGCTTTTATACCTGTTATAGCACTTGTTCTCCAAGAGGAAGGATTGGCTGCTGTAAAAGGTGGTGTTATAGTAGCAGGTTTGATTTATGCAATAATGGCAGGAGTCATTAAATTGTTTGGGGTTGAAAAGGTTCGATCATTTTTTCCTCCGATTGTTGCAGGACCTATTATTATGGTTATTGGTCTTAGTTTAAGCCCTGTGGCTATTAATAGTAGTCTATATAATCAAGGTTCTTTTGATGTTAAATATTTAATAGTATCTTCTATTGTGGTATTAACGATGATTATTGTTTCAATTTTTGCAAAAGGTTTTTTTAAACTTGTACCAATTTTAATTGCAGTAGTAGTAGGATATCTTGTTTCTTTACCCTTAGGTCTGGTTGACGTAGAGACAATTGCTAATGCTAATTGGTTTGGAATTAAAAACTATGAACAAATTTTTACTTTGCCAGAGTTTTCTTTAAGTGGAATATTAGCTATAGCTCCTGTAGCTTTAGTAGTTTTTATTGAACATATAGGGGATATTACAACTAATAGTGCTGTTGTGGGAAAAGATTTCTTTAAAGAACCAGGTGTTCATAGAACAATGCTAGGAGACGGTTTAGCTACAATGGTTGCAGGCTTACTTGGAGGACCAGCTAATACTACTTATAGTGAAAATACAGGTGTTTTAGCTGTTACTAAGGTATATGATCCTGCAGTACTTAGGATAGCGGCTGTTTTTGCAATTATTATTAGTTTTATAGGAAAGATTGGTGCTATTATTAACTGTATACCATCTCCTGTTATGGGCGGAATAAGTATTATCTTATTTGGAATGATTGCTAGTATAGGAGTAAGAATTCTTGTTGAAGCACATTTAGATTTTTCTAACAGTCGTAATCTTTTGATAGCAGCTATTATATTAGTATGTGGTATTGCAATTGACAGCATACCAATTTATGGAGAATTGACAATTTCAGGTTTAACTATTGCTGCAATTCTTGGGGTTATTTTAAATAAAGTTCTTCCGGAAAATATTTAATTAAGGATATTATTGAATTATATTTAATGTAAAAAACAGTAAAAAATGTGTAAAAGTATAAGAAGTATAAAAGATATAAATAGATATAAGATATATAAATGATATAAATATATATAAAGTATAAAGTATAGATATTAGATATTATATGATTAAAGCTGCTTAAGAATTATATTTTCTTAGGCAGCTTTAATTTTGTGATTTTGGAGTTAGAAATTATTTTTCTAAAAAATAATTTAAAGATTTTAGATTTATTAATTCATAAACTATAAACTTATAAAGTTATAAATCTATTTAATTGTAAGTTTATAAACTTAGATATTTGCAAAAGGCTTCCAAATCATATTTGTAAAGAACATTCCTCAGAGATTCAAGATTCGAAAATATCACGACACGTCAGAAAATAGCTTTCCAAACTCGCTTCGCTCAAACAAGGAAAGCTATCAATTTTCTTCCTTAGTCGGATACTTTGACGAATCTTGAATAAGTCGGAACTTTTCTTTAACAAATATGATTTTCTGTTAGTACAATACATATAAAGAGTATTATTTCGGTAGAGTAAAATAAATAGAATATTTTATACTTCAATAAGAAAAATTCGTTAATTATATTTGTAATATAACTAATTTTTATTTAAACGTGATATAATAATCAACAGTATAAATTTACTATTGTTTTTTGTATAAAAATACATTATTATAATTTATTTGAAAGGATGATAAAATGTACGATGACAGAATTAAGATTCTAGCTAAAACTTTGGTGCGTTATTCCGTTGATCTAAAAAAAGGTGAAAAGCTTTTAATTCAAGGAAACGGGCTAGAGGTTTCCCTTGTTAATGCAATTATAAAAGAAGTATATGAACTTGGAGGCTATCCTTTTGTTCAACTTAATGATCAAAGGATTTTAAGAGAATTATATCTTAATACTTCAAAGGAACATATGGAGGCTATGGCTAAATATGAGGCAGACAGAATGAAAGATATGGATGCTTTTATCGGCTTTACTTCTGTAAGAAATTCCTCTGAATTATCAGATGTTCCTTCAGAAAAAATGGATTTATATTATAAATACTTCTGGAAACAAGTACATGTTGATATTCGTGTTCCAAAAACAAAATGGGTTGTACTTCGTTATCCTTCTCCTGCTATGGCTCAAATGGCAGATATGAGCACAGAGGCTTTTGAAGATTTTTATTTTAATGTTTGTAATCTTGATTATGGAAAGATGTCAAAAGCCATGGATGCTCTTGTAAAGATAATGGATAAGACTGATAAAGTAAGAATTTTGGGTAAGGGAACTGATTTAACTTTTTCTATAAAAGACTTACCAGCAATTAAATGCGACGGGAAAATGAATATTCCGGATGGAGAAGTATATACAGCACCTGTTCGGGATTCTGTAAGTGGTGTTATCACATATAATACACCTTCAAAATATCAAGGATTTACTTTTGAGAATATATCCTTTGAATTTAAAGATGGAAAAATAATAAATGCAACGGCTAATGATTCTGAAAGAATTAATAAAATTTTAGATACCGATGAAGGAGCAAGATATATTGGTGAGTTTGCTATAGGTTTAAATCCATATATAAATAAACCCATGAACGAAACACTTTTTGATGAAAAGATAGCAGGTTCCATTCATTTTACTCCAGGTAATTCCTACGATAATTGTTTTAATGGTAATAGGTCAGCAATTCACTGGGATTTAGTTCTTATTCAAACGCCAGAATACGGAGGCGGAGAAATATATTTTGATGATATTTTAGTAAGAAAAGATGGTCTATTTATTCTTCCTGAATTAGATGTTCTTAATCCTAATAATCTTAAATAGGATAAGTAATAGGAGCTTTTTCTACCTTTTTTCAAAACTCCTGGATACAAGTAATAAAAAATTTTTTCCGTATATTACACTAGCAGAAAACCATATTTGTTAAAGAAAAGTTCCGACTTATTCAAGATTCGTCAAAGTATCCGACTAAGGAAGAAAATCGATAGCTTTCCTTGTTTGAGCGAAGCGAGTTTGGAAAGCTATTTTCTGACGTGTCGTGATACTTTCGAATCTTGAATCTCTGAGGAACGTTCTTTACAAATATGGTTTGGAAGCTTAGAAATTAATCTATTAATTATAAAACATAAATTTATTAAAATAAAACAATAAGTTATGAATCCACAAATTTGTAAATTTATTAATTTATAAATCTATAATCATATTTATAATGATTAAATAGATAATAAATAATTATAAATTTAACAAACTTATATAAAAATATCACGTATATTTTTAAGGACTAATATTTAGAAATTATTATTATTACAAATAATAATCAAGAAAGGGGATTAAAATGGAAGATAATTTAAATGTTGAAATAGCTGAAAAGAAGTCTATGAATATTTTCAAAAAAATTCTTTTTATATTTACAAGTCCATCTGAATTGCTAAAAGATATCATGGACCATCCAAAGATGGTTATGCCACTTCTTTTTTCTTCAATCTTTTTAGTAATTGCTCAATTTATAAGAATGCCATTAAGTCATATTACAACTCAGAGGGTAAATGATGCATATTTGCAGTATGGTATACCCATTCAACAAGAGGCAGTTAGTAATAGCGTTTACATATTTTCATCTCTAATTTCTCCAGCAAGTCTAATTCTTTCTTGGTTAACAGGGGGCTTCGTTTTATGGATATTTGTAAAAATATTTAAGGGTAAATCAAGCATAAAACAAATCCTTTCTTTATATGCCCATAGTTATATTATTAGATATATTGGATTTTTAATTGTGTCTCCTATTAATTTAATTTTAAATACAGACGTAGTTATTTTTTCTCCTGCAGTATTTTTAGTTAATCCAAGCATATTAAGCTTTACATACATATTATTATCAAGTCTTGAGTTTTTTACTATTTGGAGTATGGTTATTGTAGGCTTTGGAATTAGTATGTTTAATAACTTTACTAAGCCAAAAGGATTAATTATTTCATTCTTATATTTCATATTAACTAATTTATTAATAGTAGGAATTTCAATGATTCCATTATATGCTATAAATTTGCTTATGTAATAAATAGTATAGGAGCGTAAAACTATGAAGAATATTAAGATAAAGATAAAAAATAAAAAATTATTTATAGGGATTGGAATTGCTGCAGTTTTATTGATATTTATTATTGCTGCGGCTGTTAATGCAAATTCTTCTTCAGCGGCTTCCAGCATGTCAGTTTTTGTTGAGGAAGCAAGAAAAGACACAATTATTTCAAAAGTTAATGTGTCAGGAGTTGTTGAAGCAAAAGATTCTGAAATTGTTTACGTTAATACTTCCCTTAAGATAGATGATATTTTAGTTGAGCTTGGCGATAAGGTAAAAAAGGGACAAAAAATTATAGAATATGATTCTAATTCGATGGCTGAATTGGAAATTCAATTAAAAGAAGCTGAGATAGCATTACAAAATGCAGAATTAACTTTTAAGTCATTAAGTGGTGCAGATAGGGGAGAAATATTAAATGCTGAATCATCCTATTCAATGGCTAAAAAAACTCTTAATGATGCAGAAACTTCCCTAAGACAAACGGAAAGTAATATAGAACAGCTTAAGCAAAAAGTAAAAGATGCGGAGCAAACTGTATCTAATAATAAAATTTTATTTACTCAAGGAGCAATTTCTAAATTAGAATTAGATCAATCTATTAACAATTTAAATGAAGTTAAAAATCAGCTAAAAACTGAAGAAATGAGAGTTGCATCAGAATATTTAAATATTGAAAATGCAAAGAAACAAAAAGCATTGGCAGAGTATAATCTTTCTACTACATATAATAAATATTCTGATTCAAAAAAGGAAACAGAAATTAGAATTCAGCAAAATCAAGTAGAAACTGCAAAAATGAGGGTTGAAGCTTTAAGGTTGCAAAGGGATGAATTATTATCATCTGCTGTTAGTCCTATGGATGGAACTGTTGTTGAAATTTTTGCTGAATCTGGTTCATGGATTAGTCAAAATTCTCCAATCTTAAAAATTTCAAATTTAGATAATTTAATTGTGTTTGTTCACGTATCAGAATATGATGCACCTACAATTAAGCCTGGACAAAAGGTTATTTTTTCAGGTGATTCTATTAGAGATGGTAACGTAGAAGGAAAGGTAATCAGGGTAGCTCCCATAGCAACCAATCTATCTATGGGAGAGTATCAAGAAGCAATGGTTGAGGTTGAAATTGAAGTAGGTAAGAATATATCGGATCTTAAGCCAGGATTTACTGTTGATGCAGAAATTATTACTGCAGAGCGAAAGGATACGGTAGTTATTCCTTTACTTGCATTAGCAGAAGATGACGATGGTTCTAATATTGTCTATATTGTGAAAGAAGATAACACAGTTGAAAAAAGAAAAGTAGAACTTGGTATTTATTCAGATTTGTATGTAGAAGTTAAAGGAGTAGAAGAAGGAGAAAAGGTTATTACAAATGTAACTGTCCAAATTGAAGATGGAATGAAAGTAAAACCTATTGAAAATATGGTAGAGTTAGGTGAATAAGATGATAAAAGTTGAAGCTCTTGATAAAATATATGAGAATGGAAGACTTCAAGTAACTGCTTTAAAAAATGTTAATTTAAACGTATCTCCAGGGGAATTTGTAGCCATAATGGGTGCTTCTGGTTCCGGAAAATCTACTCTTATGAACATATTAGGATGTTTAGATCGTGCTAGTAGTGGGAAATATTATTTAGATAATGTAGATATTTCATCCTTAGCCGATGATGAATTAGCTAATATTAGAAATATAAAAATAGGTTTTGTATTTCAAGCATTTAATCTTCTTCCTAAGCTTAATGCTTTAGAAAATGTTGAGTTGCCTATGATTTATGCAGGATTTAAAAATAAAGAACGTAGAGAAAAAGCATTGGTAGCCTTGGATAAGGTAGGTCTGTCTGATAGAATTCATCATTTACCTAATGAATTATCAGGAGGACAAAAACAAAGAGTGGCTATTGCCAGAGCTTTAGTTAATTCTCCTTCTATAATATTGGCTGACGAGCCTACAGGAAATTTAGATAGTAAATCTAGTGAAGAAATAATAGGAATTTTTCAAAAGTTAAATGATGAAGGAGTTACTATAGTAATGGTTACCCATGAACCTGAAATTGCTGAACATACAAAACGGATAGTAAAATTTAAAGACGGTGAAATTATATCTGATAAAACAGTTGATAATCCCATTATAGTTGGGAGGAATGCATTATGAACTTTCTAGAAAGCTTAAAGTCTGCCTTAAGGAATTTAACATCTAATAAAATGCGTTCCTTTCTTACAATGCTTGGTATTATCATAGGTATTGGCTCTGTTATTATGATTACTTCAATTGGAGCAGGTAGCCAAGCTGCTATTACATCTGAGTTTGATAAGCTGGGTGTTGGCTTATTGCAAATTCGAATGAAAAGTTGGGATAATGTAAAAACAAGGGACTTACTTACTCTTGATGATGTAGAGTTAATTAAGAAACATCCAGAAGTAAAAAATGCAACACCCTATATTGAAGCTTGGGGAATATCTATAAAACTTAAGAATCCCAAGGAAGAAAAGAGTGGTTACATAATAGGAGCTAATGAAGAATATAGATTTATTACTTCCCCTGATATGCTTTATGGACGTTTTATTATTGAGTCCGATTGCAAGGCAAAAAGTAAAGTTGCTGTTATTGATGAAGTTCTAGCTGAAAAGGTTTTTGGCAGAAAGGACGTTATTGGCGAAAGCATTACGGTTAATATATGGAGAGGAAATTTTAAATTTACGGTTATTGGAGTAACTAAAAATGCTAATGCTGCTTTAGAGTCCATGATGGGTGATCAAATGCCTTCTAGTATTATTGTACCTATTCAGACTGTTAATGATATGTTCTTTATTGATTATTTAGATTATATCTTTGTAACGGTTAAAAATTCCGATACTATGCAGCAAACAGCAATTGAATTAAATAAAATGCTTGAAATAAAGCATAGAAATGAAGATGTATATTATATTTCAAGCTTTGCTGAAGAATTAGAAATGGTAAATCAAGTATTGGGGATAATTACAGCTTTTATAAGCTTTGTTGCTGGTATTTCTCTATTTGTTGGTGGGATTGGAGTAATGAATATCATGCTTGTGACAGTTACAGAAAGGACAAGAGAAATAGGCATAAGAAAATCCCTGGGTGCAAGAAATAAAGATATTAAAAAACAATTCTTAATTGAAGCAGTCATATTAACAGTAATTGGAGGTATTATGGGAATTATCTTCGGATTTTTGGGAGGAATGGCTGTCGGTTCTATGATGAAGATTACTCCGAGAGTATCCTTCTTCTCAATCCTTGTTACTGTTGGGGTTTCTAGTATAGTAGGTATAATAGCAGGGGTTTATCCTGCTAACAAGGCAGCAAAATTAGACCCTATAGAAGCTTTAAGGTATGAATAAATAATTATAAAAAAAGAGAGCATCTAAGAATAATTTCCTAGAAGGCTCTCTTAATTATTTGTTGCAGTATTGTATATTAAAGCTTAAAATATATAAAAGTGTAAATATTTTTATTAACAGCTATTTTACAATAAAGTGGGGGGATATATATGACAACACGTAAATTAACTATTACAGCTTTAATGGCTGCACTGGTAACTATAGTGACTATGACCATATCAATACCTATAGGTATGCAAGGATATCTTAATTTTGGAGATATTTTGATTTTTGCATCAGCCTTATTATTTGGACCACAAGTAGCTTTAATTGCAGGAGGTCTAGGTTCAGCTCTAGCAGATTTATTAAGTGGCTATGCAGTATGGATACCCATAACATTGCTGGCAAAAGGTTTAGAAGGATATATTGCTGGCAAAATCTGCTTTAATAGCAAAAGCAAAAAGCGATGTTTACTTGGTATAAGTCTGGCTGGTTTTGTGATGGTATTAGTATATTATCTTGGTGGAGTAATATTAGTATATTCTACTGAAGGTTTTAAAGCTGCGCTTTTTTCTGCCCTTTCTGCAGTGCCTTTTAATATACTTCAAGTTATTTCAGGAGCTATAGGAGGCAGTATGATTTCCTATTTATTAAAAGATAGGATAGAAAAAATTCTAAATAGCTATAAAAAAATTTAAATATTTCCTAGCTTAACTCTTTTTAAGTATTTCATAGCTATTTCTTGTCCCTTAAACATAAGTTCTTTGTCCGTAGTGGGCTTATCAAATTTATAGTTAGGAAAATAACGGTTAAGGTGAAGAGGAATATTGGCATCTATAGAACTAATAAATTTTGCTATATTTTCGATATCTGCAAGATTATCATTTTCACCACTGACTAAAAGGGTTGTTACTTCTACATGACAGGATTTTGCAGCTAATTCTATAGTTTTTAATACGGGTGTAACTCTTCCACCACAAATATCTTTATAATATTGATTATTATAACTTTTAAGATCTATATTCATAGCATCTAAATATGGTAAGAGCGTTTTTAAAGCTTCTTCGCTTATATAGCCGTTACTTATTAATGCAACAGAATATGAGGGGGAACTTTCTTTTAAAAGCTTTGCTGTGTCATAGACGTATTCATACCAAATACTAGGCTCATTATATGTGAAGGCCAATCCAATATTATTTTCCATATTTATTGCTGTATTTACTAAATTATCTTTAGTTATAAAAGTACTTTTTGCCTTGTACTGTGATATTGTATAATTTTGACAAAAGGAGCAGGTTAGATTACAACCAAAACTTCCTACTGAAAAAATATAAGTTCCTGGCTTATAATAATGAAGGGGTTTCTTTTCAATAGGATCAAGGGCTGCAGAGGTAATTTCTCCATAATTTATGGTATAAAGAACTCCGTCTTCATGAATTCTAACCTTACACTTGCCCCATTCATTGTTTTTTATTAGACAATTGTGAGGGCATAAAAAACAATGTAGTTTATCTTTGTGC
Organism: Candidatus Epulonipiscium sp.; assembly: GCA_012518815.1. Taxonomy (GTDB): domain Bacteria; phylum Bacillota; class Clostridia; order Lachnospirales; family Defluviitaleaceae; genus JAAYML01. The sequence goes on from JAAYRK010000052.1 coordinate 107,669, forward strand.
TTTTCATAAAAGCTGGCTTCAACTTTCACTTGCTTGCCTCCTTATTCTTCTCTATGTCTAATAACTTTAAATCTTTCAATGGAGTAGTTTTCTAATGGATTTATTCCTGCTTTTCTAAGAGCAATACTAAGTTGTTCTTCTACTGTATCCACTCCTTCTAAATCTGGCAAGAGAAGGCCGGTTTTCCCATTGCTTCGGACAATTACGCCATATTCTTTAGGGTTTAACTCATCTTTTGTTGCTGATTCAGCTTCTGTTAAGACATCTACGGAAAACTCAATATCATTTAATTCAGATATTTCCACAGGAAGAAATCTAGGGTCATAAATTCCTGCCTCTACGGAATTTCTAATGATTTCTTGAGCAACACAGGAAGTAACGGGGAAAATAGTGCCTATACATCCTCTAAGCTTTCCGTTTTTCTTTAAGGATACAAAAACACCTCTTTTTAACTTTTTCATTTCTTCACTTATATATGGGGGAAGTTTATCCATGATTTTTTTATTTTCTAAATAAGTCGTAAGACTTTCCCTAGCCAATCTGACATAAGGATTTGCTTGATTTTTATTTTTGTTATTAATGCTATCAATAATCGTATTTAATTTAGTTTTGCATTTATTAGTAGCTTCAAATTTCATAATCCCATATCCAACTCCAAAGGTTTTTTCATAACTTAATAAATATCCTTTAAAATCAATCTCATCCATTGTTCCAAGCATAATAAGGACAGATCTTCTGCCACATTCACCAGCATTTTCAATGCATTCTCTACTCATGGTAAAGACTTCAGTTAGATTAGCTTTTTCTAAATGTTGGAGGAATTCATTATCAAATTTTTCTCCCAAGGGATTGTAGCCATAAGGACCATCTTCCTTTAATCTATGTGAAAGATCTCCACTAGCAATAATAATTGCTTTTTCTTTTAATTTATCTACGGCATTTTTTATTGACATTCCAAACTTATACAATTCAAAATCCCCAAGGGGAGCATAGGTTATATGAACTAGAGAATAATCTTTATAAAAGCGGTTAATAAAGTATAAGGGAACCATAGCACCGTGGTCCAATGTAATATGTACATTGTATTGATTAAGAAGCTCTTTTGTAGACATAACAACAGGAATATTATCTTTTGTTGCTAATTTATAAATTTCTTGACTAAGCTTTTTATTGATAGCTATTTCCATGGAAACTTGGGGGGCTCCAAATCGACCGAAGTCTCCTTTTAAGCTATCTTCATAAGTTATAGCTATGGCATCATTAAACATAGGACCATGAGGAGTTATAAGAATAATTGTATTTGGAGCTTTGGCTTTAATTTCTTTGGCAATAATATCAAAACTATTTGTCGTTGCTTCAATATTTCTTTCTTCACCATTTCCAATTTCAGGCACAATAATTGGCGGATGAGCTAATAGATAAAAACCGTCCATTTTTGGTTCCTCCTTCTATATTAATTTCTTAAATTAATTATAAATATATTATGATGTAAAAGGCAAATTTTCATTTATAATAATAATTTTATTAAATTTTTATATAGATTAAAAAAATGTTATAATATTATTATTGGTAAAACTATAAGAAGAAAGGGGAAAAATATGAAAACACTTTTATTCTTAACTGATGGATTTGAAGAGATTGAAGCTATAGCTACTGTTGATATTTTAAGGAGAGCAGGGATTGAGATTACTACAGTTTCAACTACAGGAAAAGTAAATGTAGTTGGTAAACATGGTATAGAAGTAAAAGCAGATTCTTTGTTTGAAGAAATCACTAAGAAAGATGTTGAAATGCTTATTCTTCCTGGAGGTCCTGGAGTAAGTAATTTAGATAAACACCAAGAACTAAAAGAATTAATAAACAAATATAATAAAGAAGGTAGATGGATTGCAGCTATATGTGCTGCTCCAATTATAGCTGGAAAACTTGGAATATTGGAAGGCAAAAATGCAATTTGTTATCCTGGTTGTGAAGCAGATTTAAAAGGAGCTAATATACAAGATAGTCCTGTAGTTGTAGATGGAAATATAATTACATCAAAAGGACCAGGAACTGCTTTTCAATTTGCATTAAAAATTGTGGAAGTTTTAAAAGGGAAAGAAAAAGTAGAAGAGCTTTCAAAGAGTATGTGCTATAAATTACAATAAATCATAAAAAGCTTATGCTATATTTACTTGTTAAAGTATGATTTTTATTTATTATAAAAACTCCATCTTTTTTGATGGAGTTTTTTATGGATTTTGTTTTTTGAGACTGTAGGTTGTAAATATATCTTTAGGAAGGAATTTTACAACAACTACTGTAATTAAACCGTCTACACAATGATGAAGTATTGTACCTACACAAGTAACAATAAGGAGTTGAAATATATCAAAGTTTACAAATGGCAATATAACAAGCATTTCAAGCAAACCGTGTATTGGAGCAGTGATGATAATTACTTTTTCAAGTGACATTCCTTTTTTAATTAATAAAGAGCCTATTATACCGACAAAAACATGCATAAATGCCCTGGCTCCAACTAATGGACCAAGATTTATTGCAAAACCTAAAGCTGAACCAATTCCAACCATAATGGCAACTTTAGGACCTAATAGCATAGAAATAAACATAGGTAGATGAGAACCTAGAGTCGCAGAAAAGGGTGGTATGACAACTTTAAAAACAATAACAAATGGTATAAGGATTGCTAGTGCTGTTAGTAAAGCTGTAATTGTTAATTTTTTTGTATTCATAGTTAATAACCTCCTAACTGAATAAAAGAATAATGACTATATTAACACGTGTATATACACATGTCAACATTGTTGTTTTATTTTCTAGAAATTATGATTGTTTTAAAATATTAATTGAAATAATTCTATTGATTTAGTAATATAAATTATGTGATTAAATAAATAATTTGGGGGTAATTAAAATGGACGGTGACAAGCTACAAATTTTAATTGCAATGTGTTCGTACATCGCACTGGTTATTGGAATTGGTTTATACTATGCAAAAAGAGCAAATGAAAGCAGTGAAAACTATTTTATTGGAGGAAGAACTTTAGGACCATGGATTACAGCTATGAGTGCCGAGGCTTCTGATATGAGCGGTTGGCTATTAATGGGACTTCCTGGAGTAGCATATTGGTGTGGTTTAAGTGATGCTTTTTGGACCGCAGTCGGTTTAGGCATTGGTACATATATAAATTGGTTGCTTGTTGCAAAAAGGCTTCGAAAATATTCTGAAATCGCTGGAGATGCAATAACAATACCAGATTTTTTTAGTAATAGGTTTAAAGAAGATAGAAAAGTTATTATGACTATTGCTGCTGTTTTTATTTTAATATTTTTTACTGTTTATGCAGCAAGTTGTTTTGTTACTGTAGGAAAACTATTTAGCACCTTATTTGCTGTTAAATATCAATATATGATGGTTGCTGGTGCATTATTCGTGCTTTTCTATACTATAGTGGGTGGATTTTTGGCAGAAAGTGCTTCAGACTTTATGCAGAGTATTGTTATGATTTTTGCATTAGTTTTTGTATGTCTAAT
>JAAYRK010000004.1 GCA_012518815.1 Candidatus Epulonipiscium sp.
TGCTCCTGTAATAGTAGCTTTTGTAGCATCTGCAGTTACTTCTATACTATAACTTCCAGGGCTAACTGTATCACTTAAAGAAATAATCTTTACTACTCCTTCATTATCAGGGAAGGCTCTTCTATCAATTTCTCCATTAAGAAGTTTTCTTTCGTTAAATTCAATATGATCTGAAATTCTTTGAATTTCATTTTGAAGTTGAACTACTTCATCATTAACCGCTCTTCTATCTGTTGAATCGTATGTTCCATTTGATACTTGAACAGCAAGTTCTCTAATTCTTTGAAGCATAGCATGAACTTCATTTAAAGCTCCTTCAGCTGTTTGAATAAGAGAAATACCATCCATTGCATTTCTATTAGCTTGATGAAGTCCTCTTACTTGTGTATCCATCTTTTGAGAAATAGCTAAACCAGCTGCATCATCAGCAGCACAATTAATTCTCAAGCCTGAAGAAAGCTTTTGCATTGTCTTATCTAATACAGTATTGGTTTTGTTTAATTGATGAAGAGCTCTAAGAGCTGGAATATTATGGTTAATTCTCATATTAACACCTACCCTTTTATTATTTTCTCTACTTTATTTATCGACTTATTATGATAATCCTTTAATGCTTTTTCTTGATTTCCTTTTTCTTTGTCAATTTCGTCTATAGTAGAAATCATTTCAAAGACTACTTCAAATAAATTTGAGGGAATTTTTTTATTTTCTTTTTCCTCCATAAGTCGCCTCCTAAACAATCATTTCAAAATCTGAATCCATATGCTTCTTGCTTGTTACTATTAACGAACCATCTTTAGAGCTTTGAACTAATTCTTTTAGTTCTTCTTTAAACTGACTTTTAGTAACTCTATAGCCTATATTCTCAATAGATGCTTTAAAAATATATTCTTTGCTCCTTAAATATTCTGTTATTTCTTTGCTTTCTCCGCTAATTTTAAAATCTACATTTTTTTCATCAATATGAATATACATTCTGATAATCCCTAAGTTTTCTGTTTCAATAGCAACAAAAGCATTGATTTCATCTTTTTTTACATATTTTTCTTTTTCCTTCTCCTTAAGCAAATATACATTCATATTTGCAGCCTTACCATTAATAATTACAGGTATTTGAAAAACTCCATCCTGCTTTTGCAGCTGCTTTCCGATATCAATCATCTTCTCAATATCTGTTCCTATCTTCCAAGCAGCTTGTTTAACAGGCAGAAAAGATTCTAAAAGCTCTCCTTTAATTTCTTTTACCTTATCTTTAAGTTTATCCAAGCCCTCTAAAACTTCTGTCCCTTTCTTTAGGTCTTCATTTATTTCTCTTATAGCCTTATGGATATCATCTTTATAGTCAGTTTCTTTTAGAATGTCATTAAACTTTTCTATATCTTCTCCTAACTTATAAGGATTTTCCAAGATAGAAGAAACTAGCTGTAAATTTTTGATGTTCATAGGAATCTGGTTTTTTTCCATAAAGATTAAAGTTTCTTGGTTTACCTTCTTTATTTCTTGTAGTGTCTTTAAAAATTCTTCTACTTTCTCTTCCTTAACAAAGAAGTTAGTGTCGTTGGAAACTTCGTTATTAAAATCTTCCTTTATATACTCCTTATAAATAGTTTCTAAATCCATTTCATAAAGGTTTGGATTTTTATTTATCCATTCTGTAAACTTTTCAGGCAATACATTTCTTATAAATTCATCTAAAATTAATTCATAATAATCTGCCTTCATATTTAATATCTTTGAATTATCAGTAAGATTTTCTGTTAGCTCTTTATTTGTATCGTCAATATTTATATTTAATAATTTAGAAACATTACTAGCCTTTTCTCCAAAAGCCTTTTCTAATTGAGCCTTGATGCTTTTTTCATGAAAAATGACCTTTTCTGAAAATCCAAATTCATCGTCAATAAAAATATCCATATTGTGCTTAATTCCTCTGGTTCTAGCCAGATACTTAGCAGCTTCTAAAAGATTATTTAAAGTTAAAGGTATATCATTTTTCATCAGCCATCCAATAACCTTACCATTGCTTTTTTCAATTACATGAAGCATGCGGTAAATAGCTATCAAGCCTTCTTTTTCTTCATGGTTTAAGACTCCTTTTTCATCTAACTCAAGGATAAATTGACTAAATGCTTCCTTATTATCTTTTCCTAGAACTTCATCAAAAACATTTATGTACTCAATAACATCATCAATTGGAATAAAATCTGGACGAAAACCTTCTTTAATCATATTGGCAGCAATGATAGGATGAAGATTTCTGCCAACATAGTCTACCTTCTCATCTAATATTTTTACTTGTAAAATATTGTCTTCATTTACTTCAATATCATTTTGAATCAATATCCTTGCACAGCGTATATTTTCCTCACTAGCTTCTATATCTTGGCCTTTTAGTAAATCTTCTATTTGATTTTCTACTTTAGCAATAACATCTCCTAATCTTGGTTCAACTTTTGTTTCCATTTGTTCGTATTTTAATACAGCTTCTTTTTCTACTAAAGTTTGCTTATATAAGTCATCAATAATTGCTGGTATTTCATTTTTAACAACTTTTCCTAAGACAGTTCTATCAGATTTATTTATTATTTCTAACTTCTTATATAGCTCTTCTAATTGTTCAACATTTTCTTTAGAACTTTTAGCTCCCGCCTTATTGAGGACTTCACGGTAAGACTCTTTTTCCATACCCTTTAACTCTTCTACTAATTCTTTAAGAGAAACCGTATCTATCCTTATTTTTTTATTTAACTTTAAGGCCGCTTCCAAGGTCATTTTTAACCTAATTTCTTCTAACTGCCTTTTAGCAGTTATAAAATTAGTTTCCTTTTCAAGTTCTGGTCTAATATCTTCTATAATTTCTTTTTCTGCATCCAAACCTTCTAATTCCTTTTGTAAATTCTTTAAGTTAATAGGAAGGTTTCTTTTTATAAGTCTTATTAATAGCTTATCATCAATTACTTTTATATCTTTAACTAATTTTTTAACTTCCATTTGAGTTAATGGCTTATCTTTTTGAAAAACATCAGTAAACAACTCAAGCTTTCCTGGATTTTTGTTTAGCTTTAAAAGCTGTACCGCTTTATCTAATATAGCTTCATCATCTAATTTTTTTATTTCATTTTTTAATAAAATAACAGCTTCTACATTTTCCTTATTCACTTCAATATTGTGTTTTATCAAAAACTTAGCTGCTTCGATATGCTCTTTATCAACAACTATCTCTTGATGCTCTAGCAGCTTAATTATTTCATCCCGTGTAAATTCATGTTCTCCATTATTTATAAGACCTACATCTTCATAAGGAAGCTTAGTTTCAATATTTATTTCTTCTTCCCCAGAAGAAAAAATAGCAGCATATAAATTATTAAGGGTATAGGATAATTTCCTTTTTACAACCTGCTCAATAGCTTTATCATCCATATCTTTTACTGCTTCAATTTTCTCTTGAACTAAAACAAGAGAATCTATATTTTTTCTTGTAACAGGAAGATCTTTTTCAAGTAAAGCTTTAATTGATACTTTAACTTTTTCTGTTTTTTCACCAACAAATTTATTTAATTCTTCTTCAATCTCTTTACTGCTAATCTCTTTAGTTAAATTACCTTTTTCAGAAAGAAATCTTGAAATAATATCAATAGAAATCTTTTCAACATCATAAGGACTTTCAAGTAATTCTTTTACCTCTTCTTTTGTCATTGTATTTATAATCTGTTCAATTTGTTTTTTAGCTTCAACAACCTTTTCAAAAATTTCCTTCTCAATTTTAATGCCACTATCTAACATCCTTTTAGCAATTTTAATATTTTGCTGTGTCAAAGGAATAACTTCCTTTAATAAAACAGACTGAACCCTATCATATTGCTTAATAGGATGTACTTCCTTATCCTTTATTAAAGGCTTTAAAAATACTTTATTATCAGTAACCTTTTCAACTAAAAAATCAACCTTATCCCCAACATTGCCTATCATTTTACTTGTTTCAATATCAAATCTTACGCCTTCTATTTCTACAGTTACCGAATTTTCTCCATAGGAAATTATATCCCCTTCTAAAATTTCTCCTTGCTCACAGTCAAAGGTTGTAGGGGACCTAAAATCAACCATATTTTGTTCAATAATTATGTCTCTGTTTTGTATTTGATCTACCATATTATCTCCCCTAAATCTTACTACTATTAATTTCGACAAATCTAAAGAAAATATTTAGGCACAAAA
>JAAYRK010000053.1 GCA_012518815.1 Candidatus Epulonipiscium sp.
ACAAGCCGACTGGAGCAACTCTCATTACACCGCCGCATCCTTTGCTGTTATTGATAGGCTTCTCAATTGTTCCATTTGATCCGGCATGAATTGCAGATAGGCAAGTGTTGCCCGGTGCGCGTCTATGGAACAGCTCCGGTATGTTTATCAGCCATGTATATGTATACGGATTCTTGTTGTCAACTGGATACTTTTCAGTCTGCGTCCTGAGCCAGTCTTTATAGCAAAGACCAGCGTAGGACGAGTAAGGCCCCATGATGCCTCTGGTCATACCCCGCGTCGTTCCAAGAAGCAGCGCATTTGCGGTAAACAAAGTCATCTGCGTGTCGTCAGAAATCTGAGCAACACCATCGACCAGATCATATTCAGTTATTCCTAATTCGCCGTATCTCTGAAATATGCTCTCTTCATCAAGAAACTCTATTGCATATCCCAGTGCGTCTCCTACGGCACCTCCAATAAGGCAACCTCTGTACTTGTCAATGTCTTTCATATAAATCACCTATTACATAGCAGCTCCAACATCAGTTAATGCGAAGTGTTCTTCTGCAATGACTACCCACTTTGGAGGCTCTCTGTTTAAGAATTTTAAGATTAGAACCGTAAAATTCTATCCTAAACCTTCTTCGAGTCTTTAACTGCTTTGCGTCAACTTTTTTGAGTTTGTCTCGTAAATATTATCGCTTAAATTACCTCTAAAAATCTCATCGCATAAAAACTTTAAAATGTTTCGTTGCTTTTGTTTATCAGCCGGGAACAATATTTTTTTATTCTTTACCTCAATTTCTATATTTAACTCGTTTGCAAATTTCAAAATATTCTTGATGTTGTTCTTTTCAAGGACTCCAGAATCTAGTATTGTAGCTATCTTTTTTCTTGTCCATTTGTTCATTTCTTCGAGTTCTTCAACATCGTTTTCAATTGCGATTACATCTAAATTTGCGAATTTTTCCAAATCCTCCCTAGTTGCTTCTCTATAATACTCATTTAAATCAAATATCTGATTGGCAATATAATACGATTTAAAAAAGAGGCTGCCGTCTTCATAGTAGCAATCAACAGCATTCGTAATATTGATTCCGGGCTTGTTAACGGAATGAACCGTGTTCTTGTCCCAAAACACTTTTAGAAAGTTTTGAGACAGATACTGATTTTTTTTAAATTTCTGGCAGAAAATCCGATATTCATCTTCTGATTGTTTAACTAAAAAAACGGCTTTTAATTTTTCTATCTCTCCATCCTCAATCGTCAAAGAATCAACTCCTAGAGGATTATCAGTTGCTTCTTTTACATATTCAGGGAGCTTAAATCCTTTAATTTCTAAACTTTCATCAAACTCCGGCTTGTATTCGCCCGAAAAAGATATTACATTGGTTTTTAATTTCCATAGCTCTTGAGAAAACATCGAATATAGGCTGTCAAAATCACTCTTATTCAGCTCTATTGCTCTAATTGGAGTTTCTCCCTTTTGAGGCTGTAATATTGCAAATAAAATTCCGTTATCTCTCATATCACTCTTATTGTACCTCCATTAGCAGATATTCAAAAATTCTTATTACTTTTCTCAGATTTTTTTTATTTCTTATCCTACTTTTACTGAGCAACTGGTATGTAACTCCATTTTCCGTTATTACTACGAAACTTCTGTATCCAAGTATAAATAAATACGGATTATTAAAATTACTATTGCTTCTTAACATAATTACAAACAACAAAATTAAAAAAGCAATATATTTCAAATTTTGTATCGGGATAAAATTTAATGTATCGAGAAACGGTGCAATATAAGTAATAAGATATATTACCAACCAATCATCCTGTGTTCCATCAACCGATTCCACCTTTATACTCTTTGGCAGTAAATTTTTATGATTCCATTTTTGCAAACAGAATTGCAAGAGTATTAGCACTACGAGGACAATAAAATATATTAAGGCTAACATAAAATCCCTATTTATTAGAGAAGCACATGTTACAGCAAAAAGCCACGGCAACAATACCGAGCTGTTAAAAAAAATTCTATATAGAGTACTCGTCAAATATTGTCACCTCCCCTTTCCAATTAGTTCTCAAAATCAATCGCTTGTTTATGTTCCAAAACATAATCCAGTACCTTTTGCAAATTCAGATAATGTTCCGTTATTTTCACGCCGTCAATATCGCTTCTATCAATGTGAGTTTTTGAATAATATTCTTTTTTTGTAGGCATTATAAGTCCATTAACAATATCCCTCTCTGGATAGAGCGACTTCATATGATAGTGATAATATGCCTGTTTATAGTTCATACTCCTAACATCTTCATTGAAATATTTGGAGTCAAAAATATAGATAACATCTTCTGTGTATAAGTGATCAAGTTCTATTCTATAGAATATGCTTTCGCCATTTTTTTTGCGTTCATCCCTAATTTTCTGAGATTCAATATACATTTGTCTTGGCTTTTCAAATTGAGCAGTACTATTTTCTCCAAATATAATTTGATCATTAGCATATCCGACAAAATTACCATTGAGGTAGACTTCAATCATCTTTTCCCAATAATCTTCAAATTTCAATGTAAGTAAACGCACATTATCTTTGGATTTACTTTTCCACTTCATGTAATCAATCAAACCTTGAATTAACCGCTTTTCAGTATCCTTAAAGTAGTTGCCTTTAATCTTATTTAGTTGGCTAATAACATAATCATGGTTATTAAAAATACGGTTTTTGCTATCAGACTTGTAATTTAAAACAATCCTAATCATGTCTGCATAATTAAATGCATCGGCAAGAACATAGTCCATGCACTCACTAAGAAAAACACTTGTGTCTCTTGTTTTTCTCAACACAAATGGAAAATAAATAATTCCATCTTTCCCCATAAGCTTATTTGACTGATTGACCGTTCGATTCCAGTCTACATTTCCGGCATATCCTAATTCATTGTATTTTTCGCTATCTTTATATAATCCGAACTTTTTGAAGTAGCTTGCAATCTCCCAGTACGCTTTAATAGGGAACTCTGCATTATCACCTTTATCGAAACTCCCGGAGCTAATTCTGCTAAGTGAAATCAACGAAAGGATTTTCTTAATACATTCTTCAGCACTGTTATCCATACTTGAAATATCATAATGTTTTGGAAATGACGCTATGAGTTTTTCTCGCTGTATAATAACGCCAACAAAAGAGACCGTAAATTTCCCATTACGAACATCGCAATATTCAATAATATTGAGTTCTTCAGCTTCAGACTTTTTTATTTCCTGTCCATCATTCAGAATTATCAACTCTTTTGATTTCATCAGCACCAACCTCTACAGAACAATGGAGTCATAAATCTTTATAAAGTCATCGCTGAATACATTTTCTCTGTTTCCAAAGGCTTTATACAACTTCGAAAACGATAAAAATTCTTGCTTAAATATTTTAGCATTATCCAACATTGAAGCCGCTTGAACATCATCCCATAAATAATGCAATAATTTATTTTGCATTGACTCATATTTTTGGTTGTTGTCAAGATAATTATCAAATTTAATAAAAAACTGACCGAGTTGTTTATCTTCACTCAGCTCAAGCTTTTCTATAATAAATTTATTCAAGCTCATATAAAGTTTATTCCATTCAAATTGTTTCCCGTCATTGAATGAAAATTCATAAGAATTCAACAGTTGATTTGTTTTTTCGTCTCTTACAGGGTCAACATCAACATATATCAAATCAAACCTTCTTTTGAATGCAGTATCCATTACATGAACATTTTGGTCACTAGTATTAACCGTGCCGATTATATGAAGATTTGCCGGTAAATATATTTTATTTATAGAAATCGCTTTTCTTTCAAAATAATGAGATATCATATCATTGTTGATTGAATATTCACTATTTCCGTCTGTTCCTCTATCTAGTAGCTGGAACAAATCTCCAAAAATACTTGCGATGTTTCCTCTGCTCATTTCCTCGACAATAAGAAACACATCTTTTTTAGGGTGCTTAAATGCCATCGCTAAAGCTTGGGTAAAAATACCTGCTTGGAAATCATAGCTAATCTCTCCATCACGAGATACGGGCATAATATTTCCCACAAAATTAAAATAAGAATAGTCAGAAAAAACAGTTGTTTTAAAAACAAAAGGATTATCTTTTTCGTCAATCGCCGGATAGCATTCTTTGATTAACTGCGAAACATCGTAGCTTTTACCCGTGCCCGGTGCTCCAAAATAGAGCCTTTGCATAACGCCTGATACCTTATTATTTTCAATATCATTGGTATTTGCATAAGAATCTTGTCTGGGGATGTGAGAGTCAACATATTCAAAATAGGAGTTTTTTAAGTCTTGTAAACCTTTGTTCGGATCTACATAGTCCCAAAACTCATCAAATGTAATAATATCAAGTAGCTCCGATTTATATTTCATATCGTCACTGCCACTAGTTTTTAAGTATATTTTATTCGAATCAATATCAATAAATTTAGACCATTCAAGGACTTTAATAAGCTCTCCGATTTGCCTACTTTCATGATTCCACTCTCGCTGGTTTGCACTAGCAATATTGCTGCCAAGGAGTCCTGATTTTCTGTATTCTAATATTTCTCGTATAACACTAACTCTGTCTGGAGAAGTATTCTTCGCTAGGTTATCATTGTAAAATATAAAAGACAGAACTTCGTCAGAAGTCAGATATGCTTCCTCTTTCTGCATTTGTCCAAACAGAAACAAAAGTTTAATAATCTCCCTTAAAGGTGCTAATTGGATACCATCTGCCACAGCTTTTTCAAAGCTATCCTTTGTTCTGGGGTTTGGAAACTGAAAAGTCTTTATGAAATTCAAAACGACACCCCTGACATCGTTTTTTGCGGCAAGTAACGCACTATTTCCTTTGTTTGCTAAGTTCAAATAAAACCCAATAGTGTTTGCATTATTATTTACTGATTTATTCTCATCAGCAGTAGGAACGGAATCTGTCAAAAATAGTTTAGCAAATTCTATTGCCTTTTCTTCCAGCGAGGATACTCTCATATCGTTAGTATATAAATAATGATACATATTAACTCCTTTCGTTATCTATGTTTTCTAAGATATCTTTTACAGCCATTCCTATTGCATATGCAAGTTTAGGTGGGACTGCATTGCCAATCATTTGGTATACATGCCCCTGAGCCCCAATAAACTCAAAATCATCGTCAAAGGATTGTAGCCTTGCAGCTTCCCTTGGCGTAATTGTCCTTGCTTGTTCAGAATCGTAATGAATATATCTATTGCCGTCCTTATATAAGTGGGCGATTATTGTAGTACTTGGCTCATCTCTTCTAAGTACATAGTATCTATGGATTGGTGATTTTGAGCCTACTTTTTTTTCGTATAGCTTCGTTAAAGCCTTGGAATCTATATATTTGTTTTCACCCGTTTCAATATCCTTTGCTAACATTTGATAAATTCCCATATCTCTCAAGTTATGGTATCTCGGTCTGTGCCAATCCACCGTTTCTTTATAGGTGTAAGCCTCTTTCCCTTTTCTAAGTTTTTCATCCCAAATAGGGGATATGACGGGTAAATCTCCTATGGCTTCTTTAACGGTATAAACTCCTTCTGTTTTATATTTTGGGAGTACTGTTTCATAAAATGATTTTACAATTTCTACAGCTTGAGTCTCACCAAGTAAATTCTTCCTTATCCCAAAAATAATAACTCTTTTTCTATTCTGAGGAACTCCATATTCTGCAGCGTTAATTGTTCCTATTTTTCTTAATTCAGAGCTTATGATATAACCATGCTCTAAAAATGTCTGTTGTATTGTATCAATGATACTCACATCATTGGGCATCGCACTCAGTATACCCGGTACATTTTCAAAAATAAAAACCTTTGGCTGGTAACGGTCTACAACTGAAAGATAATGCTCAAATAAATAGTTTCTATAGTCATCTCTCATGCCATTCTCGTCTCTTACACGACCTGCGACAGAATACGCCTGACAAGGCGGCCCTCCTATGATTAAATCGACACCATTAGATTTACTAACTAAATAATCCAGTCCTTTAGATACACCAAACTGAGGGTCATCCCACCCATTGAACAACTCTTCTTCTCTTTGGATATCAAAATGCAAAACCTTTTGTTCTGCATTGTCATAGTTCCATTTTGTCTTAAGTCTATGACGCAATGTGTCCACTTGAGGTTTTAACCATTCAACTGATGAAACACAATCATAATGACCAGTTTGTAAAAAGCCGTCCTCTAGTCCACCACAGCCTGCAAAAAGATCTATATATCTATATTTCTTCATACATATCCCTCATTTTTAAATAGCTTTCAAGTTTCTTTGCTATGGCGAATCCTAGTTTCGGCGGAACTGCATTCCCCACTTGCTTATATTGCTCAGATTTATTACCAAAGAAAATAAAGTCATCTGTGAACGATTGTAATCTAGCACTTTCTCTAACAGTTGGTATTCTATTATATTTATAATGAAAGTGCGACCTATGTCCGGTATTTATTGTCAAAGACGGTTTTTTGCTATGGTATCTGGTAAGAGCCTCATTGTATTTATACATATTTCTATATTTTTCGGGTAACGCTCTAAAATTTTTACCTTCAGGAACTAACGAAATCATTTTAACCGTTTTTTCAGAATGTAGCGTTCCTATATGGTTATAAATTTTTTCTGAATCTTTACGCATTTCTTCTTGATAAGCATTTTGAGGTTTCATCTCATAATCTTGTTCTTCATCGCCATATATCCCTATTAAGGCAGGCAAATCTCCTATAGCCTCTTCTGAAGTAATGTATTCATCTTCAGAAAAAATCGCTTCAGGGAATTCAAACTCCTCTTCGGAATTTAGCAATCCAACAAAGAAAGCTCTTTTCCGAATTTGAGGTATTCCATAATCGGGTGCATATAAAACTTTAACAGCCATTTTATAGCCCAACTCTTCAAAGTCCTTAAATATCCTTCTTTTAGCGGCTCCACCATACAAAGTTAGCATACCCGGTACATTTTCCAAAACGATAGCCTTGGGTTGCATATCTCTAGCCACACGAACCATCGCTGTATATAAAGAATTTCTAACATCATCTTCTTCTCGTGGTCCAGCTAAAGAAAAGCCTTGACATGGCGGCCCTCCTACCAGAACATCTAATTGCCCATTCGTAATACTATAAAACTCTTCTTCAACAATTTTAATATTTTCGAGGTTGAATAAATCTAATTTTAAAGCCTTTGCAGAACCGTGATTGTGAGAAAATGTTTCTAATGCTTTATCATCAAAGTCAACACCCAAAACCACATTATATCCAGCGTCATAAAAACCTCTAGATAGACCACCGGCTCCGCAAAATATATCTAAGACTGTGTACATCTTAATTTACTTCCCTCCATCTTCAACACACCCTACAATTTCCGAAATGTCACACTTTAACACATTACAAATCCTTAAGAGCGTGTCAGTGGTTACATTTTGATTGTTCTTTATCTTATAAAAAGTACTCTTGCTTATGTTTGCTTTATCCATAAGTTCGTAGTTCTTCATTTCTATATCAATTAACTTCTTAAACAGCTTCTTGTAACTTAAGCTAAGCATTTTACCCTCCGTCTCCGTTCAGGACCTCAATACCTTATCTGGTATTATATCACAAAGTGTTTACTTTTAATAGGAATTTAGTTCTTTTTAACGAACTATTTTTGCATAAAAAAAGCCGGTGCAGTCCGAAGACCACACCGACACATTCA